>CAILKA010000256.1 GCA_903834645.1 uncultured beta proteobacterium | reverse complement strand
TCGATGCCGAGCCAGTGCAGCACGTGGTCGTCGCGCCACATGGCTTCGCGCACGGCCTGGGCGATCGCCTGGGGATCCATCTCAGCGGTCCTTGAAGGTGGGGCTGCGCTTGGTGAGGAAGGCCGACACGCCTTCGGCGAAATCGTGCGCGCGCCCGAGCTCGCCCTGCGTGCTCGCCTCCAGGCGCAGCGCCTCGCCGAACTCCATCGTCATCGACGTGTCGATCGCGCGGCGCGTCTCGGCCAGCGCGCGGCTGGGCATCGCCGCCAGGCGCGTGGCCAGCTTCATGGCCTCGTCCATCAACGACGCATCGTCGACGGCGCGCCAGATGAGGCCGATGCGCTCGGCCTCCTCGGCCGGCAGCTTGTCGCCCGACATCGCCAGGCCGATGGCGCGCGCGCGCCCCACCAGGCGCGGCAGCAGCCAGGTGCCGCCGCAATCAGGCACCAGGCCGATCTTGCTGAAGGCCTGGATGAAGCTCGCGCCACGCGCGGCCAGCACGAAGTCGCAGCACAGCGCGAGGTTGGCGCCCGCGCCCGCGGCCACACCGTTGACGGCGGCGATCACGGGAACCGGCATCGTGCGCACGCGGGTGGCCAGCGGCCGGTAGTAGCGGTCCACCACCGCCCCCACGTCTGGCGGGCCGCCCGAGCCGACCATCGAGGGATCGGAGAGGTCCTGGCCGGCGCAGAAGCCCCGGCCTGCACCGGTCAGGATCACGGCCCGAACGCCAGGGTCGGCCGCCGCCTCTTCGAGCGCTGGCAGCAGCACGCCGTGCATCTGGGCGGTGAAGGCGTTGAGCGAGGCCGGACGGTTCAGCGTGAGCACGCGAACCGGGCCTGCGCCCGACACGAGGATGGTGGCTTCGGACATGCGCGGAGTCTCCTGGACCGCGCGTACGCACCCACCCGACCTGCTGCGGCGCAGCCGGCCGCGGGAATTAATCGACCGCACGGTCGGCGAACTCTAGCGGAAAGCCTCGGGGCCGCGCAAGCCCCTCCCCTTCAGCCGGTGCAGTCAGCCCGCAAAGCGCGCCTCGAGCCACGCCAGCAGCGTGCGCAGCGTCTGCGCCTCGCCACCCACCGGCCGCCCGGGGCGCGCCGCGTCGTTCCAGGCAAAGAGATCGAGGTGCAGCCACGGCACGCTGGCGGGCACGAAGTCCTGCAGGAAGAGCGCGGCGGTGATGGCGCCGGCCATCGTGTTCTTGCCGGTGTTGACGATGTCGGCGATGTCGCTCTCGATGTTGACGTGGTAGCCGTCCCACAGCGGCAGCTGCCACATGGGATCGTGCAGCGCCAGGCCCCGGTCCACGAGTTCGCGTGCCAGCGCCGTGTCGCGGCTGAAGAGCGCAGGCAGCTGCGGCCCCAGCGCCACGCGCGCCGCACCGGTGAGCGTGGCCATGTCGATCATCAGGGAAGGCTTACCCTCGGCGCCGTAGGCGAGCGCGTCGCACAGGATCACGCGCCCCTCGGCGTCGGTGTTGCCGATCTCGATGTGCACGCCGGCGCGGGTGCGGATCACATCACCGGGCCGGTAGGCGTTGCCCGACACGGCGTTCTCCACCGCCGGGATCAGCAACTGCAGCCGCACCGGCAGCTTCAGCGCCATCACGAGAGTGGCCAGGCCCAGCGCGTTGGCAGCCCCGCCCATGTCCTTCTTCATGAGCCGCATGCCATCGGCACCCTTGAGGTCCAGGCCGCCCGTGTCGAAGCACACCCCCTTGCCCACGAGCACCAGGCGGGGATGCTTGGGGTTGCCCCAGTTCAGCTCGATCAGCCGCGGCGCGCGCGCGGCGGCACGACCCACGGCGTGGATGGCCGGAAAGCCCGCCTTGAGCAGCCGCTCGCCCACGAATTCGCGAAAGGTGGCACCGTGGGCCGTGGCAGCCTGTCGCACCGCCTGCGCCAGCTCCTCCGGGCCCATGTGCTCGGCCGGCGTGTTGACGAGGTCGCGCACCTGGCACAAGGTTTCGGCCACCACGAGCGCGCGGCGCGCGCCGGCGCTGGCCGGCAGCACGAGCTCGGCGCAGGCGCGGCGCGGCGTCTTGTAGCGGCTGAAGGCGTAGCTGCCCAGCTTCCAGGACAGCGCAGCCGCGTAGGGGTCGGCCGCGAGCCCGGCCTCACCCAGCCGGTAGCGCCCGACCGGCAGCGCGCGCGGCAGCGCCGCCAGGGCATAGGGATGGTCGGCGCTGCGCACGCCGGCCCACGCCTCCTGGATGTCGCCTTGCGGGCCAGGCACCAGCGCATGGGTGTCGGGCGCGCCGTCGAAGCCGACGCTGGCCAGCCAGCGTCGCGTGGCTGCCGGAGCCCGGCTGGCCGTGTCGGAGAATCCGGCGCGATCCACCAGGTGGACCGGGATGCAGGAGGAGGCAGGCTTGCGCAGGGAGACGCTCATGTTGAAGGTTGTCGTAGGCTGCAGGAATGGATGAGGATTCTGCCCGCGGGGCCAGGCCCCCGCACCCGGGTCGGCTGCAGGCCGGCCGGCGCGGCTGGCTGGCCGGCGCAGGCGCGCTAGCGGCAACCTGGCTGCCTGCCCTGGCCGGGGCCACCCGCCCCGCGGCCGAATCAGGCCTTGCCGGCCGGGCCACGGGCTTGGGCAGCGCACAGCCCGGGGGGGAAGCCGCCGGCTGGCGCATCCCGGCCGATTTCGAGCCGGCACGCGCGATCTGGATCGGCTGGGACACGGCGCACCGCGACATCGGTGTGACGCTGGCCCGCGAGATCGCACCCCACGCGGTGGTGGAGGTGGCCGCGCGCACGGAGGAGTCGCGCCAGGAGGCCCGAGACGCGCTGACTTCGGCCGGGCTCGCGGCGCCGCGGGTGAACGTGCATGTCTTTCCCGATGCCCTCTACTTCGTGCGCGACGGCGCCGTGTTCGCCACCGGCCCGCAAGGGGCGCTGGGCGTTGTCGACTTCGCGTGGAACGACTACGGGCGCCCGGGCTGGTGCCGCACGCTCCATCCGCGCAACGCCGCCGCCGCCCGCACCTGCGAGGGGAACTCGGCCCAGTCCCGACAGGATTTCGACCTCGCCCTGGCGCAGCACCTCGGGGCGCAGGTGCTGCGCTCGCCGCTCGTGGCCGAAGGCGGCGGCATCGAGTCCAACGGGCAGGGCCTGATGATCGCCAACACCGCGCTCGTGCAGCAGCGCCACCCGGGGCGCGCGCTGGCCGAACTGCAGCGCCTCTACGGGCAACTGCCGGGCGTGCGCAAGGTGATCTGGCTGCCGGCCGGCCTGGCGCAGGACCCTCCCCTGCGCGCCACCATCACCGGCCGCCACGTGGCCTGGGGCACGGGTGGCCACACCGACGAGTTCGTGCGCTTCGCCGACCCGCGCACCGTGCTGCTGGCCTGGCCCGACGAGGCGGAAGCCGCGCGCCACCCCGTGGCGCGGCTCAACCTGTCGCGCATGCAGCGCAACTTCGAGATCCTCTCGCGCGCCACCGACACGGCCGGGCGGCCGCTGAGGGTGCTCAAGCTGCCCCTGCCGCGCACCGTGGAGCGCCGCGTCTTCCTGACCGCCTCGGCCGATCCCGGATGGTCGGAGCAATGGTCGGCCGCCTGGTTCCCGGCGCAGGAGCGCAGGCGCGAGGGCGATGCGGTGATGCAGGTGGCGATCACGAGCACGCTGAATTTCGTCGTCGCCAACGGCCTGGTCCTGGTTCCGGGCTACGGGGCGCATGGCACGCCGGCTGCCACGCAGGAGCGCGCGCAGCGGGTGCTCGAGCAGGCCTTCCCCGGGCGCAGCGTGCGCTTCATCGACGCCATCACGCTGAACTGGGTGGGCGCAGGCCCGCACTGCGCAACGCTCAACGAGCCGCAGGTGCGCTGAGGCGCACCGGCCCCGGAGGCCGCCGACGCCTTGGAGGGTTAGCGAGCCGCGGGTGCGGTCGCAGCGGCGCCCTGCCCGCCCTCGCCCTGCTCGATGCGCCACTGCACGAGCCGCGACATGTTGCGCATCGAGATCTGGTGGGCGTGGATCAGGGCCATCGCACCGTTGCGGAAGAACTCGAGCGCCGTCGCGTCATCGAGCTCAGCCAGCTTGCTCGTGTCCACCGAGTAGAAGCCATCCACCTTGATCTTCTCGCCGGAGGGGGTGGTGGCCTCGAAGCGCGTATCCATCAGCAGCCCGGCGTCGGCCAGCAGCTTGCCCAGCGCGGGCCCGCGCTGAAGCTCGCCGGCGATCTTGCCGATCTCGTCGATGAGCTCGCGCGTGCGCGGGCTCGGCTCGCCCGAGGCATCGAACACCGGCTCGCCCTCGGTGCGCGACCAGCCCGGCCAGGCCTCGTCGATGGCGATCAGCACACGATCGTCCTCGATGCCGGCCACACCGAAGGGGTACATCCGCAGCATCGCGGGCACGTAGCGCGCGCGCCACGAGGAGCCCTGCACGTACAGGTTCTCACCTGCCGTGAGCCCGAAGACGGCCACCGGCACGAGCTCGCCCTCGCCCTGCTCGTTGGAGATCCTCACGAACACGATCGGGAAGTCCACCGCCGCGTCGGCGAACTCTAGGGCGGCCACCGCGATGGCGTTGATGCCCTGCACGACCGACCAGTCGTCGGTGGTGCGGGCCACCTTCAGGTCGCGGTGGGCCCGGGCGTCGAGCATCACGGGGTTGCGGTACAGGCTCGGATGGATCATGTTGCGACTTCAGTCTCGGGAGGTGCAGGGGTGACGAGGACCTTGTCCACGCGCTTGCCGTCCAGGTCGACGACCTCGAAGCGCCAGCCGCCCCATTGGACACGGTCGGCCGTGCGCGGCAGCCGGCCCAGCAGCAGCATGATCATGCCAGCCAGGGTGTTGTAGCGTCCGCGGTCTTCGTCGGGGAGCTCGGCCAGCTCGAGCCGATCCTTCAGTTCGGTGGCAGGGATGAGCCCGTCGAGCAGCCAGCTGCCATCGGCGCGGCGCACGGCCCAGCCCTCGTCTCCGGCCGGCACGGCGAACTCGCCGGTGATGGCCTCGAGCACGTCGCGCTCGGTGACCACGCCCTGCACTGCGCCATATTCGTCGACGACGAAGACGAGATCGGAACTCGACTGCCGCAGGTTCTCCAGCAGCTCCATCCCCGAGAGCGTCTCGGGCATGAAGACCGGCGGCTCCACGAGTGCAGACAGGTCCACGGCCTGGCCGGCCGACAACGGCGCAAGCAACCGGTGCGCATGCAGCACGCCGATCACCTCGTCCAGGCCGCCCCGGCACACCGGATAGCGGGCGTGCGGGTGCGTGGCCAAGGTATCGAGCAGCTCGCGCAGAGGGGACTGCGCGTCGAGCCAGACGATGTCGGTGCGCGGGATCATCATCGACCCGATCTGGCGCTCGTCCAGGCGGAACACGTTGCGCACCATCTGGTGCTCCTGCTTCTCGATCACGCCGGCGTCGAGCCCCTCCTCGAGCTGCGCCGCGATCTCTTCCTCGGTCACGCTGCGGCTGGGCCCGCCGCGCACGCCCACCACGCGCAGCACAGCCTCGGTGGAGGCCCCGAGCGCCGCGACGAAGGGGCGCGTGGCCGTCGACAGCGCGTTCATCGGCCGCGCCGCCAGCCGCGCCACCGTCTCGGGGTACATCTGGCCGATGCGCTTGGGCACGAGCTCGCCGAAGATGATCGTGAGGTAGGTGATGAGCGCCACCACCAGGCCGGTGGCCGTCATCTGGGCCGGCCGCACCTGCAAACCGATGGTCTCCTGGAGCCAGGCCGCCAGCGGCGCCGCGAACGCGGCCTCGCCCACGATGCCGTTGAGCACCCCGATCGACGTGATGCCGATCTGCACCGTGGAGAGGAACTTGGTCGGGTGCTCGTGCAGGTCAAGCGCCGCGCGCGCACCGGGCTCGCCGGCTTCCACCATCACCTGCAGCCGGGTCTTGCGGCTCGCGGTGAGCGCCATCTCCGACATCGCGAAGAGGCCGTTGAGCAGGATCAGCAGGATGACTAGCGCGGTGTCCATGCGAGCCGGCCAGTCGGGGCGGCGCGCAGCCGCCACCGGGGATGGCCGGTTGCGTCGTGAAGGACCGGCCAGCGTAGCAGAATCGGCGCATGAACTACCTCATCGGGGACGTGCAGGGCTGCGACGAGGCGCTGGGCCGGCTGCTCGACGCCTGCGGCTTCTCGCCCTCGCGCGACCGCGTCGTGCTGCTGGGCGACCTCGTCAACCGCGGCCCCGCATCGCTGGCGGTGCTGCGCCGCATGCGCGCCCTGGAAGGCAGCGCCACCTGCCTGCTGGGCAACCACGACCTGCACCTGCTCGCGGTGGCGCAGGGCGTGCGCGCGCCGCACCGCGGCGACACCTTCGGGGATGTGCTGGACGATCCCGAGCGCGAAGGCTGGCTGGCGTGGCTGCTCGAGCGGCCGCTGGCGCACCAGGAATGTGGGTGGCTGTGCGTGCACGCGGGCGTGCCGCCGCAGTGGGACGAGGCACAGACGCTGGCACGCGCGGCCGAGGTGCAGGAGGTGCTGCGCGGGCCGCAGGGCCACGCCTTCATCCAGGCCCTCTACGGCGACGAGCCCGCGCGCTGGGACGAGGCGCTTGCCGGCCAGTCCCGGCTGCGCTTCATCGTCAACGCGCTCACGCGCATCCGCTTCGTGGACAGCCACGGCACGCTCGAGTTCCGGACCAAGGAAGGCACCGGTGCCTCGCCCCCGGGCCATGTGCCGTGGTTCGATGCGCCTGGGCGGCGCACGGCCGCCACGCCGATGGCCTTTGGCCACTGGAGCACCCTCGGCCCGCTGGAGCGGGCGGGGCTGCTGGCGCTGGACACCGGCTGCGTGTGGGGCGGCTGCCTCACCGCCGTGCGGGTGGACGGCGGGCGGCGCGAACGCTTCGAGGTGCGCTGCGAGGCGGCGCAGCGCCCGGGTTGAGGGTCCAGGCCATGGAGGCGCGCCAAGAGCGATCCTGCGCAACCGGCACCAGCGGCTCTGGCCGACTCGGCTACGCGGACCCTTCCAGCCACGCCGACGACTCGCCGGGCTTTCCGAAATCGCCCGAATCGCCGGGGCGGCGGCGATGGATCCGCGCGG
>CAILKA010000255.1 GCA_903834645.1 uncultured beta proteobacterium | reverse complement strand
CCGCACCGCGCGCTCATCGGCAACCTCACCGGCTTCGTGTGCAGCCAGAACGGGTTCGGCTACGGCGAGAAGGGGCCGGGCAGCCGGGCCGTGTTCTGGTCCCCGGCCGACTGGGCCTGGACGGGCGGTCTGATGGACGCGCTGCTGCCCACGCTCTACTTCGGGCGCGAGATCGTCGCTTTCCAGGGGCGCTTTGCGCCCGAGCGCGCCTTCGAGCTCATGGCGCGCCACGGCGTCACGCACAGCTTCCTCTTTCCCACGGCGCTCAAGGCGATGATGAAGGCGGTGCCCGAGCCGCGTGCGCGCTACCGCCTGGGGCTGAGCGCGATCATGAGCGCCGGCGAGGCGGTGGGAGATGCCGTCTTCGCGTGGTGCCGCGATGCCCTCGGCGTGGTCGTCAACGAGATGTTCGGCCAGACCGAAATCAACTACATCGTGGGCAACTGCACGCGCACGCTCGACGCGCGTGGCCGCGTGGCACCGGGCTGGCCGGCACGCGCAGGCAGCATGGGCCGCGCCTACCCCGGCCACCGCGTGGCCGTGATCGACGACGCGGGCCGCGAGTGCCCGCGCGGCACACCCGGTGACGTGGCGGTGCACCGGCTCGACGTGCACGGCCAGCCCGACCCCGTCTTCTTCCTCGGCTACTGGAAGAACGAAGCCGCCACGCGTGCCAAGTACACGGGCGACCCGGCCTCGAGCTGGTGCCGCACCGGTGACATGGCGGTGATGGACGAGGACGGCTACCTCTGGTACCAGGGCCGCAGCGACGACATGTTCAAGGCCGCCGGCTACCGCATCGGCCCGAGCGAGATCGAGAACTGTCTGGTCAAGCACCCGGCGGTGGCCAACGCGGCGGTGATCCCGAAGCCCGACGCCGAGCGCGGCGCGGTCGTCAAGGCCTGCATCGTGCTGGCACCCGGCCACGTGGGCAGCGACGCGCTGGTGGCGGCGCTGCAGCAGCACGTGCGCGGCAAGCTCGCCCCCTACGAATACCCCAAGGAGATCGAGTTCATCGATGCGCTGCCCATGACCACCACCGGCAAGGTGCAGCGCAGAGTGCTGCGGCTGCGTGAGGAGGAACGGGCGCGAGGGGGCCAGCCATGAGCTCAAAGACCGCAACCGCCCGCACCCGCGTGCTCGACGCAAAGCGCCTGTGGCGCCTGGCCCGCCTGGGCGGCCTGGCACTGTCGCCCGACGGCACCCGCGTGGCCTGCACCGTGACCGAGCCCGATGTGGCCGGCAATGCGATGCGCGCGAGCATCTGGCTGCTGCCGGTGCGCGGGCGCGGCGTGCCGCGCCGGCTCACGGCCTGCGGCGAGAAGGACGGCGCGCCCGTGTGGTCGCCCGACGGGACGCGGCTGGCCTTCACGGCCAGGCGGCGCCGTGCCGGCGTGCTCGACGGCTCGCCGCAGCTCTATGTGATCGCTGCCGACGGCGGCGAGGCGCTGCGCGTGAGCGATTTCGCCCCGGGCATCGAGGCCTTCCGCTGGACGCCCGACGGGTGCGGCATCGTCTTCGTGAGCTGGCTCTGGCCGGGCCTGAAGGGCGCGGCCGCGCAGGCCCGGCGCCACGCGCAGGAGCGCGCGCGCCTGTCCACCGGCTACGTGACCACCGAGGGCCAGTACCGGCACTGGGACCGCTTCCTGCCCCAGGGCCGCGCGCCGCGGCTGTGCCACCTGGACGTGGCCAGTGGCCGTGTGCAGGATCTCTTCGAGGGCACCGGGCTCGAGCTGCCGCGCGCCGACCCGGGCCTGGAGCATTTCGACCTCAGCCCCGACGGGCGCAGCCTGGCCTTCGTGCGCGATCCGTCGCCGCACAAGGCGAGCTCGCACTGTGCCGAGCTTGCCGAGCTGGACCTGCGTACCCGGCGCGCACGCGTGCTGGGTGCGGCCGGGCCATGGGACTTCACGGGCCCGCGCTACGCCCCGGACGGGCAGCGCCTGGCGGTGGTGGCCACGCGCCGCGGCGAGCAGCACACGGCCTTCGGGCAGCTGGCCGTGTTCGACCTGGCAAGCGGCTTCCAGGGCGCGACCGTGCCCGGCGAGCTCGATGTGCAGCCGATGCTGCGCTGGTCGGCCGACGCACGCCAGGTCTGCTTCCTCGCCGACGAGAAAGGGCGCGGCCACGTATGGCGCCACGACCTCGCCGGCCACCGCACCGAGGTGGCAGTGCACGGGGGCACGGTGCTCGCCTTCGAGGTCGACCGCGGCGAGCACCCCTGCATCGTGACGCTGGCCGATTCGGCCCTGCACCCGCCGCGCATCCATGTGCATCGGCCCGGGGCCGCGCCGCGCCGCCTGGAGCGCTTCAACGATGCCGAGCTCGAGGGTGTGAGCCTGGGCCGCGTCGAGGAGCGCACGGTCACGGGCGCGCTCGGCGAGGCAGTGCAGATGTGGCTCGTCTACCCGCCCGGGTTCGATGCGCGGCGGCGCCATCCCGTGTGCCAGGTCATCCACGGCGGGCCCTATGTCGCCAGCGGCGACAGCTTCTCGTGGCGCTGGAACGCGCATGTGCTGGCCAGCCGTGGCCAGGTGGTGGCGATGGTGAACTACCACGGCTCGAGCGGATTCGGCTGGGCCTTCCGGCACGCCATCGTGGGGCGCCAGGGCGAACTCGAGGGGCAGGACCTGGAGGCCGCCACCGACTGGCTCCAGCGCCAGCGCTGGGTCGACCCCCAACGCATCCACGCCGCCGGCGGCAGCTACGGCGGCTACCTCGTGGCCTGGCTCAACGGCCATGCGGCGGTGGGGCGCTACTGCAGCATCGTGTGCCACGCCGGCGTCTTCGACCGCGTGGCCACCTGGAGCGCCGACTCCTACACCGAGCGCCACCGCGATCTGGGCGCCACCTACTGGGAGGATCCGGAGCGGGTGCGCGCGCAGAGCCCGGCCACCTTCGCCGGGGCGATGCACACGCCCACCTTCGTCACGCACGGGGCGCTGGACTACCGCGTGCCCGACCACAACGGCCTGGCTCTCTACAACACCCTCCAGGCGCGCGGCGTGCCGGCTCGGCTGCTGTGGTTTCCCGACGAGAACCACTGGGTGCTCAAGCCGCAGAACTCGCTGCAGTGGTACGCCGAGGTGCTCGACTGGCTCGAGCGCCCGCCAGAGCCGGCGCAGGGGCCGGCGCGCGCAGCCTCGGTCAGCGCACCGCGGCGCGCAGGAAGTCCTCGATCCCCAGGCGCACCGCGCGCGCCAGCCGCGCACGAAAGCCCGGATCAAGCAGCAGCGCCTCCTCGGCCGGGTTCGAGACGAAGGCCTGCTCGACGAGCACCGCCGGCATCGACGTGACCAGCCGGATCGGCGCGTAGTTGAAGGCGCCGATCAGGCCGAAGTCGGGCAACCCGGTGTCGGCCAGCAGCCGCTGCTGGACGGAGGCGGCGAGGTCGCGGCTGCCGGCGTGCTTGTAGTAGGTGCTGGTGCCGGCAGCCCGCAGGTAGCCCAGCGTGGTGTCCGCCGCGTTGGCGTGCACGCTCACGAAGAGCGCAGCCTGCGAGGCGGTGACGCGCCGCGCACGCTCGCGCAGCGTCAGGTCCTCGTCGCCCTCACGCACCTGCACCACCCGGGCCCCGGCGCGCTCGAGCTCGGCTGCCAGCGCATCGGTGGTCCAGCGGTTGATGTCCTTCTCCGGGGTGCCCGTTGCGCCCACAGCCCCGACGTTGGTCGGCCCGCCATGCCCGGCCTCGAGCGCGACGACCAGGCCGGCCAGTGGCGAGGCGGCCGCAGGGTCGACGGCCGGCGGGGCCCGCAGCGTGATGCGCAGCCCCGCGGCGTCCTGCTCGGCACGCCAGCCCCACAGCCGCGGCGCATGCGGCACGATGCGCAGCCGCACCCGGCCGTCGGCCGGCTGCTCCAGGGTGATCTCGCGCACCAGGCGCGCACTGGCCAGGTGCGTGATCCAGGTCGTGGCCAGGTGCGTGCCGTAGAGATCCACCTCCAGCACCGAGCGGCCCTCGGGCGTGGTAAGTCTGCGCACCGCGTAGGGCAGGGGAGACGGGAAGGCGAGACTGACGACATCGCCAGCCGGCCCACCTGCCACGCGCGCAGAGGTGAAGGTGGCGTAGGGCAGGCGTGTCGCGGGCTGCGCGCGCCGCTCCACGCTCGCCGCGCGCACCCAGGCGTGCGTGTCGGGCGCGAGCTGCACGCGATAGTGCTCGCCGCGCTGGCCGGTCAGGCGCAGCAGCGTGGCCGGGGCGAGCTCGGCCAGGTTCGGTCCGGCCAGCCGCACGGCATGCAGCCCGTGCACGAGGTCGGCGCCCTCGGCACCCACGCTGGCCAGGTGCCAGGAGGAGGCCGACCAGCGCCCTACCGCGCCGGGCGTGTCGACGACGCGCTCGCGCGGACCCTGGAGCTCAAGGGTGGGCGCAGCGAGCAGCCGCAGCTGCACCGGCCCAGGCTCGGTGTCGGGGCCTTCGGCCAGATGCAGCGCGGCGGCGTAGCGGCCGGGGCGGGAAGGGTCCTCGGCCAGGGGCTGCCACTCGCCGCCGGGCAGCCGAGCCTGCACGCGCAGCCCAGGCGTGGCCATGAGCCCCACCTCGAAGGGCTCGCCCGGCGCCACCCGCAGCACCTCGCGCGGCTGGATGCTCGCCGGATCGAGATCGATGCGGTCGCGTGCCAGCGGCGGCGGTGGCTCCGGCAGGGGCAGGCGCTGCACCTCCAGCACGATCTCGGCGTGGCTTCGAGGTGGCTCGGGAGCGGAGCCGCCCGCACCCGGCGCCGTGGCGCCCGGATCCACGGCCTCGACACGGATGCGGTTGAGCCCCGGCACCAGTGGCACCCGGTCGCGCACGAACACGCCCGTGGCGTAGACCTGCACCGGTTCGCCTGCCACCGTCACGCGCATGCCCGGACGCGTGCGACCCAGCACGTTCACGAACTCGCGCGTGGTCGTCGAGGCCTGTGTGGCCGGAGCGAGCACCTGCAGCGGCACGGCCTCCACGGTGGCGGCGGCGGCAGCAGCCGTGGCGGCCACCGCCCACACCACGCTCCCCATCACCCGCCACATCACCCGCCACACCACCGACAGCAGCGCCCCCGCCAGCAGCGCCCCCGCCAGCTGCCCGCCCGCCGGCAGCGGTGCGCGCCCTCGAGCCGGTGCCCGCGGCGCGGTCGACTGCGTGCCCGCCGGCATGCGGCTCATCGCTCAGGCTCGCGCGCGCATCAGCGTGCTCTTGCCGAACAGGCTCTCGATCAGGTCCACCGCCAGCAGTGCGGTGCGGTTGCGCACGTCCAGTGCCGGGTTGAGCTCCATCACGTCCAGGCTGGCCAGCCGCCCCGTGTCGGCGATCATCTCCATGCACAGCTGCGCCTCACGGTAGGTCGGGCCCCCGGGCACCGTGGTGCCCACCCCGGGCGCGATCTCCGGATCGAGGAAGTCGACGTCGAAGCTCACGTGCAGGTGCGTGTTCGCGTCGAGCGTGGCCAGTGCCAGCTCCATCGCGTGGCGCATGCCCATCTCGTCGATGTAGCGCATGTCGTAGACCTCGAGCCCCTGCTCGTGCACGAAGCGCTTCTCGCCCGGATCGACGCTGCGGATCCCGATCTGGCGGATCCAGCGCGGCTGCAGCCGGGTCGGTCCGCACAGTTGCACCAGCGCAGCCGGGCCATGGCCGCACAGCACCGCCACCGGCATGCCGTGCAGGTTGCCGCTGGGGGTCAGTGCGCTCGTGTTGAAGTCGGCGTGCGCGTCCAGCCACAGCACGCGCAGCCGCTTGCCGCGCGCGTGGCAGTGGCGCGCCACCGCACTGAGTGAGCCGATGGCCAGGCTGTGGTCCCCCCCGAGCAGGATCGGCAGCCGCTCATGCGCCAGCTCGGCGTGCACCGCCTCGTGCACGGCGCGGTTCCAGGCCAGCACCTCGTCGAGGTGGCGGTAGCCCCCGACGGCAGGCTGCCAGGGATTGGGCGGGCCGGTGAGGTTGCCGCGGTCGAGCACCTCCACGCCGTGGCCTTCGAGCGCGGCCTGGAGCCCGGCCACCCGCAGGGCCTCGGGCCCCATGCTCGCGCCGCGCGTGCCCGCACCCACATCGGTGGGGGCGCCGATGAGCGACACGCGCGTGGGGTTCATCACGAGACGAGCTGGATCGGTGCCCGGGCTGTGCACAGGAGCTGCCCGCTGCCCAGGCAGCTCAGCGCACCTCGGCTTCGGCCTTGCGCTCGGTGGCGGTCTTGCTGACGATGACCGGCTTGCCGCGCAGCTGGTTCAGTGCCTGCTGCAGCGGGAAGTCCTCGGTGCTGCCGAACTCGGGCAGGGGCTTGAGCTCACGCGCCTTGGCCAGCTGCTCCTCGACCTTCTTGCGCTCCTCGGCACGTGCCTTCTCGCGTGCTTCGTCCCGGGCTTCGGCCTGCTCGCCGGTGCGCTCCGACAGATGCTTCTGCAGGTCGGCCTCGCGGGTGCGCAGCGCCGCAAACACGTTGCCCTCGGCCGTCTCGTCGAGCCAGATGTCGGGCACGATGCCCTTGGCCTGGATCGAGCGCCCGCTGGGCGTGTAGTAGCGCGCGGTCGTGATCTTGATCGCCGACTCGGGGCCGAGCTGGCGCACGGTCTGCACCGAGCCCTTGCCGAAGGTCTGCGAGCCCATGATCGTGGCGCGCTTGTGATCTTGCAGGGCACCGGCCACGATCTCGCTGGCCGAGGCCGAGCCTTCGTTGACGAGCACCACGAGCGGCACGCTCTTGACGGCTGCGGGCAGCCGCTTGAGCGGATCGGCGCCACGGCGCACGTAGAACTCGGGCGAGGCCTTGAAGGTGGCGCGCGACTCGGACAGCTGGCCGTTCGTCGTCACCACGGTCACCTCGGAGGGCAGGAAGGCGGCGCTCAGGGCCACGGCAGCGTCGAGCAGCCCGCCCGGGTCGTTGCGCAGGTCGATCACCAGGCCCTTCAGGTTGGGCTCGGCCTTGTAGATGTCCTCGAGCTTGCGCACGAAGTCCTCGACCGTGCGGTCCTGGAACTGGGTGATGCGCAGCCACGCGTACCCGGGCTCGATCACCTTGGCGCGCACGCTCTGCACGCGGATCTCCTCGCGCACGATCGTCACCGGGAAGGTGCGGCTCTCGGCCTTGCGGAAAATCTGCAGCATCACCTTGGTCTGCGGCTCGCCGCGCATGCGCTTGACGGCCTGGTCGATCGTCAGGCCGCGCACGGCGGTGTCGTCGATGCGGGTGATCAGGTCGCCCGCCTTGAGCCCGGCGCGGAAGGCGGGCGAGCCCTCGATCGGGGAGACGACCTTGACCAGGCCATCCTCCATCCCGATCTCGATGCCCACGCCGACGAAGCGGCCAGTGGTGCCCTCGCGGAATTCCCGGAAGCTCTTCTTGTCGAAGTACTGGGAGTGCGGGTCGAGCCCCGAGACCATGCCGGAGATCGCGTCACCGATGAGTTTCTTCTCGTCGACGTTCTCGACGTAGTCGCTCTTGATGATGCCGAAGACGGCGGCGAGCTGCTGCAGCTCCTCCAGCGGCAACGGCGCGAGTGCACGCTGCGCGACGGCCTGCACCTGCATGGTCGTGAGCGCTCCGGCCACGGCCCCGAGCGCGATCCAGCCCGCAATCCTCAGTTTGGCACCCATGTCTTTCGTCCTAGGGGCATGCTGCGCTGCCCCGCCAAGTCAGTATAGGGCCGGCCCCGCAGGCGTGCAGCCCCGTACGGGCAGCCACACACCTTGATCGGGGGGATGCTCACGCGACGGGGGCTTGCGCGGGCGGGGCCGGCGGACGGTCGAACACGACGACGTGGTCGACCTGCGCCCGGATCCCGATCCACTCGCCCACGTGGTGATCGTGGTGGGAGGGCACGTGCGCGAGCACCTCTTCGCCGCTTTCCAGGCGCAGCGTGTAGAGGAACTCCGAGCCGCGGAAGCTCTTGCGCTCGATGCGCGCCTTCACGGGGCTCTCGTCGTCGTGCACGATGTCGTCGGCGCGTAGCAGCACGTCGCAGTTCCCCTGGGGGAAGGCCGAAGGCGGCGGGCAGCCCTGCGGGTCGTCGAGTTCCCCCACGGGCGTATGCACGCACGGGCCGTGTGCACAGGCCACGATCTGCGCCGGGGCGAAGACGCCGTGGCCGATGAACTGGGCGACGAAGCGCGTGGCCGGGCGGTGGTACAGGGCGTAGGCGTCGTCCCACTGCTCGAGCTGGCCGCGGTTCATCACGCCGATCACGTCGCCCATCGCGAAGGCTTCCTGCTGGTCGTGGGTGACGACAAGCGCAGCCGTGCCATGGGCCTTGAGGATCTGGCGCACGTCGTGCGCCAGGCGCTCGCGCAGGTCCACGTCCAGGCTCGAGAAAGGCTCGTCGAGCAGCAACAGATGCGGCTGCGGCGCCAGGGCGCGGGCCAGTGCGACGCGTTGCTGCTGGCCGCCGGAGAGCTGGTGCGGTGCACGGCGGGCGGCGTGCGCCAGGCCGACGAGTTCGAGCATTTGCTGCACGCGCGCGCTGCGCTCCCCGCGCGGCAGCCCCGCCAGGCCGAAGGCGATGTTGTCGGCCACGCTCAGGTGGGGGAAGAGCGCGTAGTCCTGGAACACCATGCCGATGCGGCGCGCCTCCGGGGCCACGTGGGTGCCGGTGCGGGCATCGGACAGGGGTTGTCCACCGAGCTCGATGCGCCCCTCATCGAGCCGCTCCAGGCCCGCCACGGCTCGCAGCAGCGATGTCTTGCCGCAGCCCGAGGGGCCGATCAGCACGCCGATCTGGCCCGCCTGCAGGCGCAGCGACACCCGACGCACGGCAGGGTGCTCGCGGGCGGCACGCGCATAGCGCACCGAGACTTCTTCGAGGACGAGGCTCATGTCGGGGGTCGAAGGGGTCATGATACGCTGTCAAATGTAAATGAGGATCATTCTCATCTAGAGACCTGACGCGATGCGTGTCCTTCTGACACTTGCCTGCCTGCTGCTGGCGCTGCCCGTGGCGGCGGTGCTCGGCTCGTGGCTGCGGTTCGATGCCGCCGCGCTCGCCACGCTCGTGCACCAGGCCAGCACGGTGCTGCCGGGGTACGCGCTGCAGTCGCTGCTGCTGGCCGCAGGCGTGGCGATCGGGGTGGCGCTGGTGGGGGTGGGGGCGGCGATCGTGGTGTCGCTCTTTCGCTTTCCCGGGCGCCGCGTCTTCGAGTGGGCGATGCTGCTGCCTATGGCGATGCCCGCCTACGTGCTCGCCTACGCCTACACCGATGCGCTGCAGTTCGCCGGCCCGCTTCAGACGGCCTTGCGCGGGGCCTTCGGCCTGGAGGGGGCGCTGTGGCCCGACGTGCGCAGCCTGCCTGGCGCCATCGTGCTCTTCGTGCTGTGCCTGTACCCCTATGTGTACCTGCTGACGCGCTCGGCGCTCACCGAACGTGCGGTGCAGATGATGGAGGCCGCAAGGCTGCTGGGGGCGGGGCTGCGCCGCCGCCTGCTCGAAGTGGCGCTGCCGCTGGCGCGCCCGGCCGTGATGGCCGGCGTGGCGCTGGCGCTGATGGAGACGCTGGCCGACTATGGGGTGGGCAGCTACTTCGGCCTGACCACCTTCACCACCGGCATCTACCGTGCCTGGCTGTCGATGAACGATGCCGTGGCGGCAGCACAGCTCGCCTCGGTGCTGCTGGCGGCCATCGCGGTGCTGCTCGCGCTCGAGCGGCGCGCGCAGGCGCGGCTGCGCTTTGCCACCAGTCGCCCAGGTTCGCAGCACGCCACCGACGCGCAGCCGGTGCAGCTGCACGGCTGGCTCGCCGCGCTGGCGTGGGTGCTGTGCGCGCTGCCCGTGCTGCTGGGGTTTGCGCTGCCGGTGGCGTGGCTGGGCGCGATGCTGTGGCGCGAGGCGCTGCACGGCGAGGTGGGCCTGCCCTGGGGGCGCTTTGCGCAGTGGGCCGGCTCGAGCCTGGCGCTCGCGGCGCTGGCCGCGCTCGCCGCGACCGGGGTCTCCCTGGCGCTGGCCTTCGCGCTGCGGCGCCGCGAGGGCTGGTCCGACCGGGTGCTGGCCGCCGGCGCGCGCGTGCTCGCCCTCGGCTACGCGGTGCCCGGCGCCGTCGTGGCCCTCGGGATCCTGATGCCGGTGGCCTGGCTGCAGCAGAGCTTCCCGCAGCTCGGCGCTGGCGCCCTGTTCACCGGCACCATGCTCGGGCTGCTCTACGCCTACGCGGTGCGCTTCTCGGCGGTGGCGCTGCAGACGGTGGAAGCCGGCTACGCGCGCATCCCCGGCAGCGTGGACGAGACGGCGCGGCTGCTCGGGGCCACGCGCGGGCGCACCTTCGTCGCGCTGCACCTTCCGCTGCTGCGCCGCTCGGCGCTGGCTGCGGCGCTGCTGGTCTTCGTCGACGTGATGAAGGAGCTGCCCGCCACACTCGTGCTGCGGCCGTTCGGCACCGACACGCTGGCGGTGGTGGCCTACAACCTCGCGCGCGACGAGCGCCTGGCCGAGGCCGCGTTACCATCCCTTTCGATCGTGGCCGTCGGGCTCGTGCCGGTGCTGCTGTTGTCGCGCGCGATGCGGCGCTGAACGCGGCCGGACGCCGCACCACAGGAGAGGGTCGATGCGCGTGCAGGAGAGGTGGCTGCGAACCTTCGAGGCGATCTTCCGGCGCTGCCAGGTGGTGCCGGGGGAGGTGGTGCGGGTGCTCACCGAGACGGACAGCCGCGCGATCAACGTCGAGCTCGCGGAGCTCGCGCTCGCGCGGCTCGGTGCCGTGCCCGTGCGCATCACCGTGCCCTCCCTGCCTGTGGCTACCCCGGTGCCGGTGCGCTCCACGGGCGCCTCGCACGTGATCCAGCAGATGAAGCCGGTGCTCGCGGCCTTGTCCGGGCCGGGGCTCGTCGTCGACCTGACGGTGGAGGGCCTGCTGCACGCCCCCGAACTGGCCGAGATTCTGGGCTCGGGCGCACGCGTGATGATGGTGAGCAACGAGCATCCCGAGATCCTGGAGCGGCTCACGACCGACCTCGACCTCACCCGGCCGGTGAAGAACGGGGTGAAGCGGCTGCTGAAGTCGAGTGCCATGCACGTGAGCTCGGCCGCCGGCACCGACCTGCACGTGGATGTCTCGGGCGCCGCGCCCGGCGCAGTCTGGGGCGGGGCCGACCGGCCCGGGCTGATCCAGCACTGGCCGGCCGGCCTGTGCCTGTGCTTCCCGAAGGCCGGTGCGGTCAACGGCACGATCGTGATGGACGTGGGCGATGTCAACCTCACCTTCAAGCGCTACCTGGAGAGCCGCGTCACGCTGCACGTGGAGCACGACTTCATCGTGCGCATCGAAGGGCAGGGGCTCGACGCCGAGCTGATGCGCAGCTACCTAGAAGCCTGGGGCGACCGCGAGGCCTACGCTGTGAGCCACTTGGGCTGGGGCATGAACCCGCGTGCGCGCTGGGACGCGCTGCAGCTCTTCGACAAGGCCGATTGCAACGGCACGGAGCTGCGTGCCTTTGCCGGCAACTTCCTGTACTCCACCGGTGCCAACGAGGTGGCGGGGCGCCACACGCTGGGCCACTTCGACCTGCCGATGCGCCACTGCACGATCCGGCTGGACGACACGACGATCGTCGAGGCCGGGCGGCTGTGCCCGGTGTTCGACTGAGTGCCTCGATGAGCCTGCCGGCCTGGCTTGCCAGCGGGCCCACGGGCGGGCCGGGCAGCGAGATGCCCAAAGGCGCGGGCGAGCGCCTGCCCGTGGTGCTCCTGCACGGCATGGGCTCGACGGCTGCCGTGTGGCTGCCCCAGCTCGAGCATTTCGGGCGCAGCCGCTACACGCTGGCGTGGACACTGCCCGGGTATGGCACCTCGCCACCCCCGGCAGGCGGCCTTGGCTGGGACACACTCGCCGACGCGCTGGCCGCGCTGTGCGATGCGCACGCCTTGCCGCGGCTGCACCTGCTGGGCCACTCGATCGGTGGCATGGTGGCGCAGGCGTTCGCGCGCCGCCACCGCGGGCGGCTGGCGAGCCTCGTGCTGTCGGCCTCCAGCGCCGGCTTTGGCCAGGCGAGTGCCGCCTGGAAGGCCGACTTCCTGCGCCAGCGCGAGGAGCCGCTGGCGCAGCACCCCACCTTCGCCGAGGCCGCGCCCGCGCTGCTCGAGCGCTTCTGCGCCCCGTGCATCCGGCCCGAGATGCGTGCGCTGGCCGTGCACGCGGCCGCCTCGATCGAGAAGCCCGCCTACCTCGAGGCGATGCGCCTGCTGCTGAGCTTCGACGGCGCCGCCGACCTCGCACAATTCGACCTTCCGGTGCTCCTCGTGGCCGGCAGCGACGACCAGCAGGCATCGCTGAAGGCGCAGCAGCGGCTGCTCGAGCGGTTGCCGCAGGGCCGGCTCGTCGTGCTCGACGGCCTGAACCACATGGCCAACCTGGAAGCGCCCGCGCGCTTCAATGCCTGCATCGAGGCTTTCCTGCAGGAGGTGGAGGCCGCTGCGGCCGTCCGGCAGGCCTGCCATCCTTCACCGGGCCCTTGAGCCAACCCCCACCCGCCAGACCCCGCCCATGGACTGCAGCTACCTGCGCAAGACCGTCAAGTCGGCCGATCACAACACCCTCTACACCGACGGGCGCCCGCTCACGCCGCTGCAGCGCGAACTCGTGGGCCGCGTCGACGAGGTGGGCGTGGCCTGGGCCGAGCGTGCCTTCGAGCACGACCGCGACGCGGTGTTTCCCACGCGCAACTGGAACGACCTGCGCGACATGGGCTTCCTCGGGTTGTGCGTGCCCGAGCGCTTCGGCGGCATCGGCGCGGACTACCGCACCTACATGCTCGTGGCCTCGCGCATCGCCTACTACTGCGGCTCCACCGCCAACACCTTCAACATGCACAACGCCAATGCGTTGTGGACGGCGGGCATGGTCGACGACATGGCGCTCACGCCCGCGCAGCGCGCCTCGCACGAGCGCAACCGCGCCGTGCACTACGCCAACATGCTGGCCGGGCGGATCTACGCGCAGCCCTTCTCCGAGGGCAGTGCGGCCGCGGCCGGACGCGCGCCGTTTGGCACGCTTGCGCGCCGCACCGAGGGCGGCTTCGTGCTCAACGGCAAGAAGATCTTCGCGTCACTCTCGGGCTCGGCCGACTACTACGGTGTGCTGTGCACCGAGGACCTGCCTGGCGCCACCACCGCGAACACCCTCTTCATCGCCGTGCCGGCCGACGCCCCTGGCGTATCCGTCGTCGGCGACTGGGACCCGCTGGGCATGCGCGCCACCGTCTCGCGCACGCTGTTGCTCAAGGACGTGCACGTCAGCGAGACCGCCGAGATGATGCCCAGTGGCGTCTACATCCAGGCCGCCTCGCAGTACCCGCACATGTTCATGACGCTCACGCCCACCTACATGGGCGTGGCGCAGTCGGCCTTCGACTTCGCCGTGGCCTACCTGCGCGGCGAGGTGGCGGGCGTGCCGGTGAAGCGGCGCATGTACCCCACCAAGCAGATCGGCCTGGCGCAGACCTACGTCAAGCTGCAGCAGGCCTGGGCGCTGTGGCACCGCGTGACGAGCGAGTACAAGCGCGCGCCCACGCGCGCCGAGCGGCTGCGCGCCTTTGCCTGCCAGCACACCGTGATGGAGACCTGCGCCGAGGTGGCGTCGGACGCCGTGCGGCTGTGCGGCGGGCAGGCCATGCTCAAGACCTTCCCGCTCGAGCGCATGTTCCGCGACAGCCGCTGCGGCGCGTTGATGCTGCCGTGGACCTCCGAGATCTGCCTGGACCGCATCGGGCTGGGGCTGCTCTACGAGGAAGGTGAGTCGCCGAAGGACGATGCCTGAGATTGGCCGGACACCCCCGGGCGGGATGCGCAGGCTCAAGCTTGCCCGTCGTGTGTACGCAGGGGCCGAGGCCGGCCGCTAGAGTGTGTTGAGTCAGGCGCGCCGGCGCCCGGGCCCGGGCCGCCCGGTTCCGGCGCTGCCGCGCAGGATCACGTGTCAAGTGTGCCCACCGGGCGCCCACGTGCACGGCACGTTGCCGGATCCCGGAGATTCAGGCAGTGGCACCCGACTCCTCGGCCCGTTCGCAGCCGGCCCAGACGCTGCACCAGTACCTCAGGCGCCTGAACGGGCTGTGGCTGGCACCGCTGCTGGCGGTCGCGCTGGCGCTGGGCAGCTACTCTGTCTTTCAGGTGCATCGCCAGCGCAGCACCGAGGTCCGGACCCTGGCGGCGCGCCTGGCCGCCGATATCGACGCCGACCTGCAGCGCCGGCTCCACGGCCTTCAGGCCCTGTCCGTCTCGATCGCGCGGTCGCAACCGGGAGGATCGCTGCGCGAGTGGTATGACGAGGCACGTGACTACGACCTGACCTTCAACGCCCCCGTGCTGCTGGTGGACGGAAGCCGCCGCGTGCTGTTCAGCTCGCGCCTGGCCTTGGGCACGCCAATGCCCATGCTGCCGAAGCCTCCCGGGCGCCTCGATCTGGAAGAGGCGCTGGCCACCGGCAAGCCGAAGATCGGCGATGCCGTGTTCGGCCCCATCGTGGGCCACCGCGTGGTGCCCATCACGGTGCCGGTGGCTGGCACGCGGATGGCCATCGTCGGCGTGGTCGTGGTCGACCACTACGCGGAGCTCATCCGGCAACAGCGGCTGCCCGCAGCCTGGCAGGCGAGAGTCGTGGATTCCACTGGCCAGCTCATCGGGAGCGCCGGGTCCGAAGCCGCGTGGGTCGGGCTGCCGGGGGCCTATGCCACGGGTGCTGCTCCCCCCTCAGGCGGCCTGGGCGCCATGCGGCAGGCCCGGCTCGCCGTGGCGGGCACCGTCTCGGCGCCCTTCCGCGTGATGGTGCACGCGGACCTGCTGGACTTCTACCGGCCCCACCTCCAGATCGGCCTGGCCTTGCTGCTGAGCGTGACGATGGCCGTGGGTGGCGTGGCCTTGGTGGCCCGCCGTGCGAGCCAGGGGCTGCTGGCTTCCGTGGCCCGGCTCGCCAACGGCCATGCCACCGGCCATGGGGTGGGGCCGGTCGGCCCGCCTGCGGCCATTCCCAGGATCGTGGAGATCGAAGCCGCGCGCGACGCACTCGCCAAGGTCGGCCAGGCGGTGCATGAGGCCGAGGAGGCGGAGCGCGAGCGTATCGGTCGCGAGCTGCATGACGGGCTGCAGCAGGAGGCGGCAGCGGCCAAGATGTTTCTGGATCTGGCCGAGGCCGAGCTTCAACGCGGAAGGAACCCGATCGAGCTTCTGGGCCGCGGGCGCAAGGGCCTGGAGAAGGTGATGCAGGGCATTGACGACGCCGTGCGAGACCTCCGCCCGAGGGAGCTGTCGATGCTGGGGCTGAGCGCCTCTCTGGAGCAGCTCGTGCAGCAGCTCAGGGTGCTCGGCAATCTGCGGGTGGAGCTCGAGTTCATCGGGCCGCAGGACGCCGCGGATGCACTGCCTCAGCCCGTGGCCAACGTGCTGTACCGCATCGCGCAGGAGAGCCTGAACAACGTGCGCAAGCACGCCCGGGCCAGCTTCGTGCACGTGGCGCTGGACACGAGCAACCCGGCTGAGGTCAGGCTGGTGGTGAGCGACGACGGCATCGGCTTGAGCTGGCTGCCCGGGCACGAGGGCGCCAGTGTGGGTCTGCGGGGCATGCTGCACCGCGCCAAGTCCGTGCGTGGGGAGTTGCGCGTCGAGAAGGGACTGCGCGGCGATGCGCAGCGCGGGACGACCGTGACGGTGCGCATTCCGCTGGAGCATCCGCCGGCGCCGTAGCCGGGCCCCACCGTAGCCAGGCCCCCGGCTCAGAGCCTGCCCAGGCCCACGTTCGGCGCAGGCCAGGGCTGCCCTGCCAGCCAGGCCTCCACGAGAGGGCCTGCGTCCGGTGCCTGCGCGGCCTGCCACACCCGATCCGGCGCGAGCACGCGGGTGCCGGCCGCATGCGCAGCGAGCTGTCGCGCCACCTCCACCGCCACGCGCGCCACGTGGCGCGCGCGCACCGGCTGCAGCGTCTGCGGCACCATGATGCGCAGCTGCGCCAGCACGAGGTCGGCCAGGCGCTGCAGGCCGCTGCTGGCGGAAGCGCCCGGCGGCGCCGCCGGGCGCAGGATGGCCACCCGCTCGAAGCCCAGTGCGGCCACGGTCTGCTCGTCCAGGCTCGCCAGCCCGGCAGCCAGGGCCGCGGGCATCGAGCCGCTGGCGTGCGGCATCACGACGACGAGGTCGCGCACGCCGCAGCCGTGCCACTGTGCGGCCAGGCCCGCCAGCTCACGCGGGGCCGGTGCGTAGAAGGCATCCTCGCGTCCGTGCGCGCGCCGCGGCCGGTCGAAGACAGCCAGGGCAAGCGTGGCGGGCCGAGCGAACTGCATGGCAGCCAGCTCCTCGGGCAGCACGGCGCGCAGCCCGCGCGCCGTCGAGGCAAAGGGCTGCGTCACGAGCACGCGTACCTCGCTGAAAGCGCCGCTGGCCAGCAGCCGTTCGACCACCGCCGAACCCAGCGCACCGCGTGCGCCTGCCACGAGCACGGGAGGCGGGGCGGCAGTGGGGGCGGGGGCTGCCGCCTGGCGCAGCGCGTGGGGCAGCAGGTCCATGTGCGGCTGATTGTGCGGCAGCGCCCCGGGTGTGGGCCCCGTGCGTGTGCGGTGCGCGCTTCGTGCGCGCTTCGTGCGTGCTTCGTGCGCGTTCAGCTCGGTGCACCCACCACCGCGATGCCCCGCAGCTGCCCGGCGCGCGCCTGCGAACGCGGCCTCGGGTGGCGCACCGGGTCGAAGCGGTGCAGCCACTCGGCCTCGCGCTCGCGCGCGAGCACGAGGTTGGCGAGCTTCACATGGCCGAAGCCGCGCACCGACAGCGGCAGCCGCGCGATCTCGGTGGCCGCGGGCAGGCGCTCGGCCCTCAGCCCTTCGCACAACTGCGCCACGCGCGTCTCGAAGGCCTCGATCAGCGCACGCTCGGTGCGTCGCTCTTCCGTGCGGCCGAAAGGGTCCCAGCGCGTGCCGCGCAGCACCTTGCCTCGCGCAAGCACGCGCATCAGCGGCAGCATCCAGGCGCCCAGCCTCACCTTGCGCGGGGGCTGCCCTTCGCGCGGCCGTGACAGCAGCGGCGGGGCCATGTGGAAGGCGAGCTGCACCTCGCCCTCGAACTGCTCGCGCAGGTCGGCCAGGAAGCGCCCGTCGGTGTACAGGCGTGCCACCTCATACTCGTCCTTGTAGCTCATCAGCTTGCCCAGGGACTCTGCCACTGCCCGCGTGAAGGCGAGCTCTCGGCCCGGCTCGCCGAGCGCGCATTCAGCCTGCCTGGCATG
>CAILKA010000254.1 GCA_903834645.1 uncultured beta proteobacterium | reverse complement strand
TCGGGGCCGAGGTCGATGATCCAGTCGGCCGCACGGATCACGTCCAGGTTGTGCTCGATGACGACCAGCGAGTGGCCGGCTTCCAGGAGCTTGCGCAGCGCCCGCATCAGCTTGGCGATGTCGTCGAAGTGCAGCCCGGTGGTGGGCTCGTCGAAGAGGAAGAGCGTGCCCTTCTTCGCCACACGCTGCGCCGGGCCGGTGGCAGCCTCGGCGAGGAAGCCCGCCAGCTTCAGGCGCTGCGCCTCGCCGCCGGAGAGCGTGGGCACGGGCTGGCCCAGCCGCAGGTAGTCCAGGCCCACGTCCACGAGGGGCTGCAGCCGCGCCACCACCTCGCGGTCTTCCCGAAAGAGCGTGCAGGCCTCGCTCACCGTGAGGTCGAGCACGTCGGCCACCGAGAGCTGGCGCGGGCCGCGCACGATGCGCACGTCCAGGATCTCGGGCCGGTAGCGCCGGCCATCGCAGTCCGGGCAGCGCAGGTAGACGTCGGAGAGGAACTGCATCTCCACGTGCTCGAAGCCCGAGCCGCCGCAGCTCGGGCAGCGCCCGTCTCCAGCGTTGAAGCTGAACATGCCCGCGCCGTAGCTGCGCTCCAGCGCCAGCGGCGCACCCGCGAAGAGCTTGCGCACCTCGTCGAAGGCCCCCACGTAGCTCGCCGGGTTGCTGCGCGCGGTCTTGCCGATGGGGGACTGGTCGACGAAGACGGCATCGGCCAGCTGCTCGGCGCCCAGCAGCCGCTCGTGCGCGCCGGGCGTCTCGGTGGCCTTGCCGAAGTGGCGCAAGAGCGCCGGGGCCAGCACGTCCTGCACCAGCGTGCTCTTGCCCGAGCCGGAGACGCCCGTCACGCACACCAGGCGCTGCAGCGGCAGCTCCACCGTCACATTCCGCAGGTTGTGTTCGGTCGCGCCCTCGAGCACGAGCTTGGGCGTGGCGCCATCGACCAGGCGCCGGAAACCCGCCCCCACCTGGCGCCGCCCGCCCAGGTAGGCACCGGTGAGGGTATCGGCACGGCGGGCTTCCTCGGGCGTGCCGTCGAAGACGATGCGCCCGCCGCGCTCGCCCGGGCCGGGGCCCATGTCGATGAGGCGGTCGGCCGCGAGCATCACGGCCGGGTCGTGCTCGACGACGACGAGGGTGTTGCCCGCGTCGCGCAGGCGGTGCATCGCCTGCACGATGCGGTTCATGTCGCGCGGGTGCAGCCCGATGCTCGGCTCGTCGAGCACGAACATCGTGTTGACGAGCGAGGTGCCGAGAGCGGTGGTGAGGTTGATGCGCTGCACCTCGCCCCCGGACAGCGTGCGGCTCTGCCGATCCAGCGTCAGGTACGACAGGCCCACGTCGCACAGGTAGCGCAGGCGCGTGCGGATCTCGTCGAGCAGCAGCTTGAGCGCCTCGTCGGCCACGGTGCCCGGCAGCGCCAGGCCCTCGAAGAAGCGGGCCAGGCGCGCCAGCGACAGCCCCATCAGGTCGTGCAGGCCGAGCCCGGGCAGTGCCTCGAGCTGATCACGCGTCCAGCCGGTGCCCACCGGCAGGAAGCGCTTGTGCGGGTCCATCACCGCATCGGCCTGCTCCTTCGTGCCCAGGCGCCACAGCAGCGCCTCGGTCTTCAGGCGTGCCCCGCCGCAGCTGCCGCAGGAGGTGTAGCTGCGGTACTTCGACAAGAGCACGCGGATGTGCATCTTGTAGGCCTTGCTCTCGAGGTAGCCGAAGAAGCGGCGCACGCCGTACCACTGGCGGTTCCAGTCGCCCTTCCAGTGCGGCGTGCCGTCGATCACCCACTCGCGCTGCGCGGGCGTGAGCTGCATCCAGGGTGTGTCGCGCGGGATGCCGGCCTCTCCAGCGTACTTCAGCAGGTCGTCCTGGCACTCGGACCACGCCGGCGTCTGCAGCGGCTTGATGGCGCCGTTGCGCAGCGTCTTGCGCGGGTCGGGGATGACCAGGCCGAAGTCCACGCCGATCACGCGGCCGAAGCCGCGGCAGGTCTCGCAGGCGCCGAAGGCCGAGTTGAAGCTGAAGAGCGCGGGCTGCGGATCGGCGTAGCGCAGGTCGCTCTCCGGGCAGTGCAGCCCGGTGGACCAGCGCCACTGCTGCGGCGCGGCGCCCTCCTCGGCCGGGATCACGTGCACGTCCAGCCGGCCCTGGCCGCGCTTGAGCGCGAGCTCGATGGCCTCCATCGCGCGCACCCGCTCGGTGGCGCCGATGCGGAAACGGTCGGCCACCACGGCGAGAATCTTGCGCGTGCCCTCCACGCGCTCGGCCTGCACACGCGTGAAGCCGCTGGCCGCGAGCCACTGCTCCTGCTGCTCGGCGCTGGTGTCGGCCGGCAGCTCGGCCGGGAAGGTGAGCACCAGGCGCGGGTCGCCGGCGGCCCGAGCGCGGGCGAGCAGATCGGCGTAGATGGTCTCGGGGGTGTCGTGCCGCACGCTCAGCGCGGTCTTGCGATCGAAGAGCTGGGCGGCTCGCGCGTACAGGAGCTTCAGGTGGTCATTGAGCTCCGTCATGGTGCCCACCGTGCTGCGGCTCGTGCGCACCGGGTTGGTCTGGTCGATGGCGATGGCCGGCGGCACGCCGTCGACCC
>CAILKA010000253.1 GCA_903834645.1 uncultured beta proteobacterium | reverse complement strand
GCTGCCCCCAGCGCCGGCGCGAGACGGGTCTTGGCCAGGCCGGGCACGGGCGCCTTGGCGAACACGATGACTGTCGTGGTCACCCGGTCCCTTCGGTCCTGCGTGAGCGACCGAGCGGCGCTCATCGGTACGCCTGCGCCAGCCGCGCAGCCGACTCGCCGCGCCAGTAGCGCCACCGCAGCCGCCACATCAGCAAGATGGTGCGCCACACGCCGCGCTGCTCCCAGCGCCGGCCCGAGGTGCACACGCGCGCGCCCAGGCAGGCCGGGCGGCCCAGCCGCTTGAGCCGGCGCGAGATCTCGATGTCCTCCATCAGCGGCTGCACGGGAAAGCCGCCCACCCGCTCGAACGCCTCGCGCGTGACGAAGATCGCCTGGTCGCCGGTGGCGATGCCGCTGGCGCGCGAGCGCAGGTTCATCAGCCCAGCGACGACGCGCAGCATCCAAGGCCGACCCTCGATGCGCACATCGAAGCGACCCCAGCATGCGCCGCCGGCCAGCGCCTGAAGCACGAGCAGATCTCCCAGGGGTGGCAGCCGGGTGTCGGCATGCAGAAACAGCAGGACGTCGGCCCGGGCCCGCGCAGCGCCGGCGTTCATCTGCAACGCACGGCCGCGCGGCGCATCCACCACGGCATCGACCCAGGGCTGGGCCAGCGTCGGTGTGGCGTCGCTGCTGCCGCCATCGGCCAGCACCAGTTCGACGCCACGCAGGCGCAGCGGTTGCAAGGCCTGCAGCGTGGCCTCTATGCCCGCGGCCTCGTTCAGCGCGGGGATGACGATCGACAAGACCGGCTTCATCGTGCGTCGTTCAGCGCCCAGTCGTAGTCGGTGTAGGCGATGTCGACGCTACCCGCCCGGATGCGCTCTCGATCGGCTGGCAGGTCGGCCAACTGATCGGCGTAGCGTGCCGCGAAGGCCGGCAACGAACCGATGCCCCGGTGGCCCAGCCGGAAGTCCTCGCCGTACCAGTCGAATATCTTCGAGAGCTCGAGCCGCCCGCGCTGAGCATTGAAGCGGTTGCGCGTGCGGTCGCTCATGAAACGCAGCGTCTGCTCGTCCAATTGCGCGTCCAGCCGAGCAGCCACGAAGGCCTCTTCGCGCAGCGCCGGGCACCCGATGCTGGCGCAGTTGACCGCGAAGTGCACGCGTGGGTCGTCATGGTCGCCGCGCTTTCGCAGCATGGAGTGCTCGATGTCGTCGAGAGAGACCTGGGTGCCCAGCAACGGGATCCACTTGGGCTTCCAGGGGCTGCTGAGCAGGCTGCCGAGGTCCTTGATCGACTTCAGATCCGGGTAGCGCGTGAGGATGAGTTCGAGCGTGAAGGCGTTGTAGGCGTTGATGAGGAAGGCCTGGCGCTCGGTCTTGGTCCACCTGCCGAAGGTCGCGGGCGACACGGCCGACAAGCTGTCGAGGTAGGCCTTGAGGGCGCTGCGATCGGCCTTGAAGCCGGCGTAGACCACCTGCGTGGTCTGGCCGCCGCGCACAAGCCGGACGTGCTTGCGCAGCAGAGCCGTCCATGCCGCGTGGCTATGGTCGAAGCCGGAGGGCTGCGCTTTGACCGGCGATGGTGGAAGCAACGCCGCGGTGGCCACAGCCGCGGACAGCGTAAAGCCCAGCAACTGGCGACGGGTAAAGGTTGTCATTCGCGCTCCCAGGCGTGATAGCGCCCCACCCATTGCAGAAGCTTCTGTGGTGCATGGGCCCGCTTCCACTCGCCGGCCGCGTACTTGTTGGCCTCGGCCAGCGTGGGGTAGATGTGGATGGTGCCCAGGATCTTGTTCAGCCCCAGGCCGTGTTTCATGGCCAGCACGTACTCGGCCAGCAGGTCGCCGGCGTGTTCACCGACGATGGTCACGCCCAGGATGCGGTCCTTGCCTGGCACGGTGAGCACCTTGACGAAGCCGTGCGCGGTGCCGTCGGCAATGGCGCGGTCGAGGTCTTCGATGCCGTTCCGCGTCACTTCGTAGGCCCCGCCCTGCTCCTTCGCTTCCGTCTCGCTCAGGCCCACACGTGCCACCTCGGGGT
>CAILKA010000252.1 GCA_903834645.1 uncultured beta proteobacterium | reverse complement strand
GCAGCTGTCTGCGCGGCGCGGCACGATCCTCGTGGTCGGCACCAAGCGCCAGGCCCGTGAGACGGTCGCCCAGGAAGCGCGGCGTTGCGGGATGCCGTTCGTCGACCAGCGCTGGCTCGGCGGCATGCTGACCAACTTCAAGACCGTCAAGGGGTCCTTGAAGAAGCTCAAGGACATGCAGGCCACGAAGGAGTCCGGCACCGAGGCGATGATCAAGAAGGAGGCGCTGATGTTCGACCGCGAGCTGGCCAAGCTCGAGAAGGACATCGGCGGCATCCAGGAGATGGGCGCATTGCCCGACGCGCTGTTCGTGATCGACGTCGGTTACCACAAGATTGCCGTGGCGGAAGCCAACAAGCTGGGCATTCCAGTCATCGGCGTGGTCGACTCCAACCACAGCCCGGACGGGGTCCAGTACGTGATCCCGGGCAACGACGACTCGTCCAAGGCCGTCGCGCTGTACGCACGCGCCCTGGCTGACGCGGTCCTCGAGGGACGCTCACAGGTCGTGACCGAGATCACGGCTGTCGCAGCCGAAGGCGACGAGTTCGTCGAGGTTCGCGAGGAGGCCTGAGCCCCCAACGGGCGGTGCCGGGGGCCCGACGGGCCATCGCACCGCCCTTTTCACATTCCCGAACGGAGATTTCCGAATGGCTGCAATTACCGCGAGCATGGTGGCGGAGCTGCGCGCGAAGACCGACGCGCCCATGATGGAGTGCAAGAAGGCCCTGACCGAGGCCGAAGGCGACATGTCGCGCGCCGAGGAGATCCTGCGCGTCAAGCTGGGCAACAAGGCCGGCAAGGCGGCCGCGCGCATCACGGCCGAGGGCGTGGTGGCGGCGGAGGTGGCCGGATCCGCTGGCGCGCTGGTGGAGATCAACTGCGAGACGGACTTCGTCTCGAAGAACGAATCCTTCCTCGCATTCGCCCATGCCTGCGCGAAGCTCGTCGCCGGGCATGGCCCGGCTGACGTGTCCGCGCTGTCGTCGCTGCCCCTGGCCCAGGATGGCTTCGGGCCGACGGTGGAGGACGTGCGCAAGGGGTTGATCGGCAAGATCGGCGAGAACATGACCATCCGGCGTTTCCGCCGCTGGATCGGCGGGGGCCAGCTCGCCCACTACCTGCACGGAGCACGCATTGGAGTGGTCGTCGAGTACACGGGCAACGCGGTGGCCGCCAAGGACACGGCGATGCACATCGCCGCGATGAAGCCGGTTTCCCTGTCTTCGGCCGAAGTGCCGACCGAACTCGTCGACCGCGAGCGTCGCGTGGCCACGGAGAAGGCGGCCGAGTCGGGCAAGCCGGCGGAGATCGTGGCCAAGATGGTCGAAGGCTCGGTGCAGAAGTTCCTCAAGGAGGTCTCCTTGCTGAACCAGCCCTTCGTCAAGAACGACAAGCAGACCGTCGAGCAGATGCTCAAGGCCGCGGGCACCACGGTGCATGGGTTCACCCTGTACGTTGTGGGCGAAGGCATCGAGAAGAAGACCGACGACTTCGCTGCCGAGGTGGCGGCGCAGGTGGCTGCAGCCAAGGGCCAGTGAGGGTGCAGCGCCGCGACCGGCGGGTGGCGGCGCAGCCCCTTACACTCGCATCTCGTCGAAACCGAAGACTGCACGCATGCCGGGCTACAAGCGGATCCTTCTGAAGCTCTCGGGCGAGGCGCTGATGGGCGAGGATGCTTACGGCATCAACCGCGCCACCATCGTCCGCATGGTGCAGGAGATCCGCGCCGTCACGCGCGAGGGCGTCGAGGTCGCGGTCGTCATTGGCGGGGGGAACATCTTCCGGGGCGTGGCCGGTGGATCGGTCGGGATGGATCGAGCGACCGCCGACTACATGGGCATGCTGGCCACTGTGATGAATTCTCTGGCCCTGGCCGACACGATGCGCCAGGAAGGCATGACGGCCCGCGTGATGTCGGCCATCGCGATCGAGCAGGTCGTCGAGCCCTATGTGCGTCCCAAGGCCTTGCAGTATCT
>CAILKA010000251.1 GCA_903834645.1 uncultured beta proteobacterium | reverse complement strand
CCGGTGTGTATGCAGCCGCCTACGACAGCGCCGAGGGCTGGGAGCGCCTGAAGACCGAGATCGCCGCCTTCGGCGAGGCGCAGGGCCGGCGCCCGCGCGTGATGATTGCCAAGCTCGGCCAGGACGGCCACGACCGTGGCGCCAAGGTGGTGGCCACGGCCTTCGCCGACCTGGGCTTCGACGTGGACATCGGCCCGCTCTTCCAGACCCCCGAGGAGTGCGCGCGCCAGGCGATCGAGAACGACGTGCACGCCATCGGCGTGTCCACCCTCGCCGCCGGCCACAAGACGCTCGTGCCGGCCATCATCGAAGAGCTCAAGCGCCAGGGCGGCGAGGAGATCATCGTGTTCGTGGGCGGCGTGATTCCGCAGCAGGACTACGGCTTTCTCTACGAGGCCGGCGTCAAGGGCATCTACGGGCCGGGCACGCCCATCCCGGTGAGCGCCAAGGATGTGCTCGAGCACATCCGCGCGCAGGTCACGCGCGGCTGAACACGCCACCGGTTCCCGTGCGATCCTGATCCGGCATGCAAGCGGCCCCGAGCACCGAACCGGCCCCGCTGGCCCCGGAGGACGAGGCGCTTCGTGCTGCCCTTCTGGGCCCGCCGGGCGCCAGGCAGCGGCGCGCGCTGGCCAAGGCGATCACGCTGATCGAGTCCACCCGGCCCGAGCACCGTACGCGAGCCGACGCCTTGCTCGACGCGTTGCTGCCGCACACGGGCGGTGCCCTGCGGCTGGGCATCAGCGGCGTGCCGGGCGTGGGCAAGAGCACCTTCATCGAGGCGCTCGGCCTGCACCTGGTGGGCGCCGGACACCGGGTGGCCGTGCTGGCGGTGGACCCGTCCTCGAGCCTCTCGGGCGGCTCGATCCTGGGCGACAAGACCCGCATGGAGCGGCTTTCCACGCACGAGCAGGCCTTCATCCGGCCCAGCCCCTCGGGCGGCACGCTCGGCGGCGTGGCGGAGAAGACGCGTGAGGCGATCCTCGTGTGCGAGGCTGCGCGCCACGACGTGGTGATCGTCGAGACGGTGGGGGTGGGGCAGAGCGAGACGGCAGTGGCCGGCATGACCGACCTCTTCGTGCTCATGCAGCTGCCCAACGCCGGCGACGACCTGCAGGCCATCAAGAAAGGCGTGATGGAGCTGGCTGACCTCGTGCTCGTCAACAAGGCCGACCTGGACGCCGACGCCACCACCCGCGCGCAGGCCCAGCTCACGAGTGCGCTGCGCTGGCTGGGGCCGCACGCCCACGCGGCGGTGCGCGTGATGCCGCTCAGCGCCCTGACGGGCCAGGGCGTGGCCGAGTTCTGGCAGCTCGCCTGCGAGGAGCACCGCCAGCGCCAGGCCGCAGGCACGCTGCACGCGCGCCGCCACGAGCAGGACGAGGCCTGGATGTGGGCCCGCATCGAGGCGGGTCTGCGCCAGCGCTTTCGCGCCGATCCGGCTGTGCGCGAGGTGCTGCCCGAGATTTCCACCCTGGTCCGAGCGGGCCGGCTCGCACCGTCGGTGGCGGCGCGCCGGCTGCTCGAGCGCATGCGATAACCCAGCCCCAGGCAGGCCGCCCCTTCCGTCCAGACGCCCCGACACGACAAGCCGACCCCGAGGAGACCCCATGCACGACATCATCGAAGAGCTCGAACGCCGGCGCGCGGCCGCACGCCAGGGCGGCGGCCAGCGGCGCATCGATGCCCAGCACGCCAAGGGCAAGCTCACCGCGCGCGAGCGCCTCGAGCTGCTGCTGGACGATGGCACCTTCGAGGAATGGGACATGTTCGTCGAGCACCGCTGCACCGACTTCGGCATGGCCGACAACAAGGTGCCCGGCGACGGTGTGGTCACCGGCTACGGGATGATCAACGGGCGCCTGGTCTTCGTCTACAGCCAGGACTTCACCGTCTTCGGTGGCGCGCTGTCGGAATCGCACGCCGAGAAGATCTGCAAGGTGATGGACCAGGCGATGAAGGTGGGTGCACCGGTCATCGGGCTCAACGACTCGGGCGGGGCGCGCAT
>CAILKA010000250.1 GCA_903834645.1 uncultured beta proteobacterium | reverse complement strand
CACCACCTGGCGCCTGAGCGACTCGGCCTCGGCCGTCTCGGTGGCTTGCGCGGCCTTCACCTCGGCCTGGATGCGGCCCTTGTAGGTGATCTTGATGACGATGGAGGCGAGGATCCACAGCAGGGCCAGGTCGGTGAGGAACTCGCCGAACTTCACGACGCGGATACGGGTGCCGAAGGCTTCGGAGGCGGCCTGCTCGGCCTCGCGCTGCGCGGCCTGCGCAACGGCCTGTGCTTCCTCCCGGGCCTCGCGAGCCTCCTGCATCGCTTCGCGGATGGCCTGCTCGGCCTCGCGCACGGCTTCGCGCACAGCGTCGCTGTCGCTGCCGGGCGGCACGGTGATGACGATCTGCGGGCCCTTCGAGGTGTCGCCGTCCTTCCAGCCGTCGCTGACGCCGCGCTTGATCTCCTCCCAGGTGGAAGTGGACACGGTGACCGAGGCGGGTGCGGATGCAGAGCGTTCGACCTGGGTGGCCGCGGGCGAGGAGGCCGCGCCGGCCGGCGCCGAGGCGGCACGCGGCCGGATGCGGATGCCGCGCTCGTCGATCGAGATGTCCACGCCCTCGGCGCGGGAGCCGGGCTGGGGCTTCTCGATCTTGATCACCGGCTCGCGGGCGGGCGCGGGTTTCTCCGGTGCGGCTGGGGGCTCGGGCTTTTTCGGGGCCGGCTTGGGAGCTTCCACCACCTCGCTGATGCGCCAGCTGAAGGGGGGGATCGATTCCAGGATCGAGGCGCCGATCATCAGCAGCAGCGCCAGAACGAAGAAGCGCTTCCAGCTGATGCCCACGAGCCAGGTGGCGTAGCGGTGGAAGCCGCGCAGGAAGCCCTGGCGGGCGGACTCCAGGCGGGTGCCCCAGCCGGGCGTGGCGCCGGGGGGCAGGGGGGGAGGGGGCACAGGCATGGTGGGCGGGGTGAGGGCGGTGCGTGCACTGTACGCAGGCTGAGGGGGGCTGGCATCGCGAGAGCGACGGAGTGCGACGCGGTGCGACGAGATGCCGTCCGTTGCGACGGACGAAGGTCTTGCCGGGCTGGCCACGCCGATGGGCGCCTGACCGCCCGGCGCGTTCTCAACCGAGCGTCATCAGGCTCGCGTTGCCGCCGGCGGCGGCGGTGTTCACGCTCAGCGAGCGCTCCGTCAGGAGCCGCGCCAGCGGTACCTCGTGCTCGCCGCTGCGCAGGCCCGTGAGGCCGACGATCGGGCCGGGGCGCCGGGCCAGCGCGTGCAGCACCTGCAGGCATTGCGCGGGTGGCCCGTGGTGCAGGGCAGCATCGAAGGCCACGCCGGGAGCCTGCCAGTCGCCCACGAGCGTGACGCGGGCCTGGACGGCCCGGGGCAGCCGTTCCCACAGGGCACGCGTGGCCGACGGCCACATCGCGTGGCCGCCCACGGCGAGGATGGCGCCCAGCTGCACGAGGCGGTCGGCCTGTTCGTCGGCCAGGCACAGCACGCGCTCGCGCGGGCGCACGGCGTAGAGGTTGGCCTCGCCCGTCGGGCCAGGCAGGGCGCGCCAGGCGTGGCCGGGGGCGGCGGCGGTGTGGTGGCGGCAGGCCTGTGCGGCCGCGGGCGGGCCCTGCTCGTCGAGCCAGGCCTGGAGGGCCTGGAGTGCCGAGCCGGCCGTGCGCGCGGCAGTGGCTGCCGGGGCGCCGTGCGCAGCAGGCGCGGCAGCGATCGGCT
>CAILKA010000249.1 GCA_903834645.1 uncultured beta proteobacterium | reverse complement strand
GGTGGGCACGGCAAGGCCGCGCGCGTGCGCCGCCTCCTGCACCGCCCGGGCAAGCGGATGCTCGCTGCCTGCCTGCAGCGCCGCAGCGTGGGCCAGCACGTGGGTGTCATGCTCGGGCCGGCTCGCCAGCAGTACGGGCCGGCCCTGGGTCAGCGTGCCCGTCTTGTCGAAGGCCACGATGCGCACGCTGCGCATCGCCTCCAGGGCCTGCGCGTCGCGCACGAGGATGCCTCGCCGCGCCGCGAGCCCCGTGCCCACCATCAGCGTGGCCGGGGTGGCCAGTCCGAGCGCGCAGGGGCAGGCAATCACGAGTACGGCCACGGCATGGATCGTGGCTGCAGCCCAGTCTCCCCCGCGCAGGCCCCAGGCCAGTGCGGTGAGCACCGCCACCCCGATCACCACGGGCACGAAGATCGCGCTCACGCGGTCCACCAGCTGCTGGATCGGCGCCTTGCGGGCCTGCGCCGACTCCACCAGCCGCACGATGCGCGAGAGCTGAGACTCAGCTCCCACTGCGGTGGTGCGCACCACGACGAGGCCCTCTACGTTGAGCGCGCCCCCGGTGATGCGGTCTCCCACCTCGCGCGCCACCGGCAGGCTCTCGCCCGTGAGCAACGACTCGTCGGCGTGCGTGCGTCCCTCCACGATCGTCCCGTCGCCCGGAAAGCGCTCGCCGGGCCGCACCACGGCCTCGTCGCCCACGCGGAGTTGCGCCAGCGCAAGCTCCTGCTCGACGCCGTCGCGCCGCACGCGCGCCGTCTCGGGCCGCAAGGCGCGCAGCGAATCGAGCGCGGCCAGCGTCTGGTGGCGTGCGCGCGCCTCGAGCCACTTGCCCAGCATCACGAGCGTGATCACGACCGCTGCGCTCTCGAAGTACAGGTGCGGGCTGCCGTGCGGATCGAGCCACCACAGGGCCAAGCTCAGCCCGAAAGCTGCACTCGTGCCCAGCGCCACGAGCAGGTCCATGTTGCCGCTGCCGGCGCGCAGCGCAGCCCAGCCTGCGCGGTAGAAGCGTGCGCCCAGCCAGAACTGCACCGGCGCGGCCAGCAGGGCCTGCAGCCAGGCGGGTGGCATCAGGTGCCAGCCGGCGAGGCCGGCCAACATCGGCAGCATCAGAGGTGCGCTCAGCGCCCCGGCCAGCGCCACGCGCCAGCCTGGATCGTGCTCGCGCCGCACCGGATCGGGTGCGAGCGGGGTGAGGACGCTGGCCTCGTAGCCGGCGCGATGCACCGCCTCGCACAACGCCGAGTCGGTTGCCGCCAGATCCTGGGCTGCCCCCTCGGCCACCCCCCCGGCGAGTTCCACCACCGCCTGCTCGGTGGCCAGGTTCACCGACACATCCTGCACGCCCGGCACCTTGCGCAGTGCGCGCTCCACACGCGCCACGCAGCTTGCGCAGGTCATGCCATCGATGGCGAGCTGGCGCTGTGTCATGGCGGAACTGTAGCGTCGGCGCGGCACAATCGAGACGCCTATCCACTCACCGACCCCATCACGCACGCGCTCGCTCATCCTGCGCGGTCTGTGCCGCAGGGTGCGAGCACACGCAGGGCCTCCACGGCCCGGAGCACCCCCATGACCCTCGAACTCAAGCTCCCCGACATGACGTGCGGCCACTGCGTGCGCACCGTCACCGCCACCGTGCAGCGTGTCGACCCTGGCGCGACGCTGAGGATCGATCTGCCGGCGCACCAGGTCTCGATCGAATCCGCGCAGCCGCGCGAGGCTTTCGTGCAGGCGCTGGCTGACGAGGGTTACCCCGCGGCCTGAGGCCGCTCACGGCCTGCCTACACTGGGCCCTGCTGCACGCCTTTGCCGTGCAGGCTGGAGAGGCCCCGATGCACCACACCCCGTTCGTCAAGCTGGCCGCCGCGCTCGCCGCGGCTTTCCTGCTGGCTGCGCCATTGGCCACGTATGCGCAGACACTACGCTGGGCGAGCCAGGGCGACCCGCAGACGATGGACCCGCACTCGCAGAACGAGGGCCTGACCAATGCCATCAACGGCCAGGTCTACGAGACGCTGATCAAGCGCGACAAGCAGCTCAACCTCGTCGCCGCACTGGCCACCGAGTGGGCGCAGACCGGGCCCCTGACCTGGCGCTTCAAGCTGCGCCCGGGCGTGAAGTTCCACGATGGCTCGCCCTTCTCGGCCGAGGATGTGGTGTTCTCGGTCAACCGTGGCAAGGAGCTCACCTCTCAGCTCAACGTCTATGCCAACGCGGTGGGCACGCCGGTGGCGATCGATCCGCTGACGGTGGAGTTCCGCCTGGCGCAGGTCAATCCCGTCTTCCTGCAGCATGTGGGCTCGCTGTGGATCATGAGCAAGGCATGGGCCGAGAAGCACCGCGTGCTCAAGCCTCTTGACTTCAAGAACAAGGAGGAGAGCCACGCGAGCTTCCACACCAACGGCACGGGCCCCTACGTGCTCGTGACGCGCCAGCCCGGCATCCGCACCACCTACCGCCGCAACCCCGGCTGGTGGGGCCGCTTCGAGGGCAATGTGCAGGAGATCGTCTACACGCCCATCTCCAACGACGCCACGCGGCTGGCCGCACTGGTCTCGGGCGAGATCGACTTCGTGCTCGACCCCGCGCCACGCGACATCGCACGGCTGCGCAACACCTCGGGCGTGAAGGTCATCGACGGGCCGGAAAACCGTGTGGTGTTCATCGGCCTGGACCAGCACCGCGACGAGCTGCTCTACGGCAGCGTCAAGGGCCGCAACCCCTTCAAGGACGGCCGCGTGCGCCGAGCGATGTACCAGGCGGTGGACACCGAGACGATGCGCACCAAGCTCATGAACGGCCAGAGCGTGCCCACTGGCGGCATGACGCCTTCGCCGCTGGCTGCCTACAACGATCCCGACATCGAGCGCCGGCTGCCCTTCGACCTCGCCACGGCACGGCGCCTGATGGCCGAGGCCGGCTACGCCGACGGCTTCGAGGTGACGCTGGACTGCCCGAACAACCGCTACGTCAACGACGAGGAGATCTGCATCGCGCTGGCCGCGATGTGGGCGCAGATCAAGGTCAAGGTGAAGGTCAACGCGATGCCGCGCTCGACCTACTTCCCCAAGCTCGAGAAGTACGACACGAGCCTGTACATGCTGGGCTGGGGAGGGGCGGTGACGGACGCCGAGACCACCCTCACGCCGGTGATGCGCAACCTGGGTGAGAAGGGCGTGGGCCTGTACAACTACGGGCGCTCGCGCAACGACAAGTTCGACGCCCTGGCCGCGCAGTCCAGCGTCGAGCCCGACGCGAAGAAGCGCGAGGAGCTGATCAAGACGGCGCTGCGCGAGTGGCGCGAGCAGGTGCATACCATCCCGCTGCACCGCCAGGTGATCCCGTGGGCGGCGCGCAGCAACGTCACGCTCGTGCACCGCGCGGACAACTGGCTCGAGGTGGCGTGGGTGACGCTCGGGCCTCGGTGAGGCGGCTGGCTCAGCGCCGCGTCGCGCGCTGGCGCACCGCCTCGAGGTAGGCGGCGCCGTCAGGCGGGCGGCCGCTCCTCTGGCTCTCCCAGATCATCCGCCCCAGGCACTCCATGACCTCGTGGTGTGCGGCGTGCAGCGAGCCGCGCTGCGCCGCGAGCAGCTGCACCGCCTGCCGGATGCCGGTGGGCTGGTCGATCGCAACCTGCTCTCCGATGCTCAGGTGCATGCTCAGGTGCAGGAAGGGATTGGTGCGGCCCTCCTCCACGTCGTAGACCGCGGCCAGCGCGGCGTCCAGGTCGGCCAGCTCCTGTGCGTACACGGGGTGCTCGACGATCCAGGTTGCCGCCTGGGCCTGCATCGGGTCCAGCGGCAGGCCCTCGCGCTGCCGGCTCGCGGCCTCGCAGAAGAAGCGCCGCACATCGTGCTGGGAGGGCTGGAACATCGATGCATTGTCGCGCGCCGGGGCGGCTAGACCCGCCTGGCGTCAGGGTCTTGGTTAGGGGTGAGTCCCGAGGCCACGAGGCCCTCGCGTGGGTAGCATCAATTCCCCCGCGGCGATGCCCGTCGCGGCTGGAAGGACAAGCCAGAAGAACAGCGAGGGGGCAAGGTGTGACTTCCACGCAGGACGACCCGATTCCCGCTGCCCCGCTGCGCGTGGCGCACCTGCAGGACTTGCGCGACCGCGTGGGCGAGGTCCTGTGCACCGGCCCCTGGATCGAAATCGACCAGCGCCGCATCGATCTCTTCGCCCAGGCTACCGACGACCACCAGTGGATCCACGTGGACCACGAACGGGC
>CAILKA010000248.1 GCA_903834645.1 uncultured beta proteobacterium | reverse complement strand
TAATATCTGGCCGCCAGGCTATTGATGGCGACACTGCCCAGGTTGGGCCACAAACTGCTGAAAAACTAGGTATCCCACAGATTACGTATGCTGAGGAAATCCTTTCGGTTGATGCAAAGAAAATTATTGTAAAACGAAGGCAAGGGCTTTGGCTTCATCGCCCCTGATGGCGGCGGCAAGGACCTCTTCGCCCACTTCAAGGAAATCCAGGGCACGGGCTTCAAGACGCTGACTGAAAACCAGCGCGTGCGGTTCGAGGTGACGCAGGGCCAGAAGGGCCCGCAGGCTTCGAACATCTGCAACCTGGAATAACCAGGGCGCTGCGGATGTCGGGCCTGGCCTGACATCTTCAGATGAAGGCGCGGCCATGCCGCGCCTTTTTCATTTCCGGCAGGGGCTCGGGTTGTGCGGGCTCACGGCCCCGGCGTCCGCACCATGGGTTGCGCCAAGGCAGCGCAGGCGGCCGCAGCCTTCAGGAATTTCGAACGCCCGCTTCAAGCCAGGGCCCTGGCCATGCTGCCGCCGGTGCCTCACCATCGTTTGTCGCACCACGAACAGCACGAGCACCCCGATGATCACGATCCGCCCCGCCCACGAACGCGGCCTGGCCGACCATGGCTGGCTGCGCTCCTTCCACAGCTTCTCGTTTGCCGAGTACCACGATCCCGCGCACATGGGCTTTGGCAACCTGCGCGTGATCAACGAGGACCGCATCGCCCCGGGCACCGGCTTCGGCACGCATGGCCACCGCGACATGGAAATCATCAGTTACGTGCTCGAGGGTGCGCTGGCTCACCGCGACAGCCTGGGCAACGGTGCGAGCATCACGCCGGGCGAGGTGCAGCGCATGAGCGCGGGCACGGGCGTGCGCCACAGCGAGTTCAACCATGCGGCCGAGCGCGAGACCCACTTCCTGCAGATCTGGATCCTGCCCAGCCGCGCGGGCATCGCCCCGGGCTACGAGCAAAAGCGCTTCGACGAGGCGAGCAAGCGCGGCCGCCTGTGCCTCGTGGCGGCGCCCGGCGGGCGCGATGGCGCGGTCACCCTGCACGCCGATGCGTCGATCCACGTCGGCCTCTTCGATGGCGACGAGTCGGCCGAACTCGCGCTCGCACCCGGCCGGCTCGGCTACGTGTACGTGGCGCGCGGCGAGCTGAGCGTGGGTGGCCACGCGCTCAGTGCCGGAGACGCCGCCATGCTGCGCGACGAGCCTGCCGTGCGGCTGGACCGGGGGCGCGGCGCCGAAGTCCTGGTGTTCGACCTGCAGCGCTGAGCCGCCCTTACCCCTTTCACACCCCCCAAGAGGAGCGTTCCATGAGCAAGATCGTCATTGTTTTCCACAGCGGCTACGGCCACACGAAGAAGATTGCCGAGGCCGTGGCCGAGGGCAGCGGTGGTGCGCTGCTGGCCATCGACGCCGAGGGCAACCTGCCCGAAGGCGGCTGGGAGCAGCTCGCGGGCGCCGACACCATCGTGATGGGCTCGCCCACCTACATGGGCGGCCCGAGCTGGCAGTTCAAGAAGTTCGCCGACACCTCCAGCAAGGCCTGGTTCACGATGGCCTGGAAGAACAAGATCGCAGCGGGCTTCACCAACTCCGCCACCCTCAACGGCGACAAGTTCTCGAGCCTCATGTACATGTTCACGCTGTCGCAGCAGCACGGCATGGTGTGGGTGGGCATGGGCATGCAAGGTCCCAATGCCAAGCACCACACGCGCGACGACCTGAACAACCTGGGCGGCTATTCGGGCCTGATCACCACCACCCCCTCGGACGCCTCGCCCGATGAGATGGTGCCCGGAGACCTGGCCACCGCGCGCGCCTTCGGGCAGCGCATCGCGGACGTCACGGCTCGCATCGGCACGGCGTTGCGCTGAGGGCCTGAGCCCCTTCCGGGCTATGCCCGGACCGTGGGCACCTCAGACCCCCGCCGCGCCGCGAGACCTGCGACAAAGCAGCCGAAGGCCTCGAGCAGCGGCGCAGCGTCGAAGCACGCGCCCTCCAGCATCGCCAACGCCTGCACGGTGGCTTCCAGCGTCGAGACCTGGTCGGCTCGCCGCGCCGCGCGGATCGCGCGGTAGAGGGTGGGCGCTGGCGCCCCCAGCGTGAGGCGCGGCAGGGCGGCCAGGGCCGGGTGCTCGAGCAGCATGCGCAGGCTCTTGCGCCATGTCGCGTCGAGCACCACGAGCCGCAGGGGCGCGGCTGCGGCCGCCTGCGGTGCAACCTGCGGGAACGCAGGCGCAGGCGCGGCGGGCACGTCCGGGTAGAGCAGCCGGGTATCGTGCCCAGGGCGATGCAGCAGTGCCGCCAGCGCCGCGGGCGTGAAGCGCTCGCCGACGACCACCTCGCAATGCGCCAGGGACAGGCGCAGCAGCGCCACGCTGTTCTTCGCCTGGCGCTGCTCCTGCGGGTGCTGCAGCACCAGCACCTCGGTCCGGTGGGTCGTGGGCCGCGCCAGCGCGCACAGGCAGGCGGCCTGCGGACGCAGGCAGCGCGCGCAGGTTGCGCGGCGTGGGCTGGGCGGGGCGTTCACGCGGGAATGGTCGCATCAGACCCTGGGTGCGATGAGTTCGGCCAGCACCGAGCCGGTGTTGGCGGAATCGGTCAGGCCCAGGTGCCCGTGACCGAACGCGAGCCACAGCCCCGGGTGCTCGCCCACCGGCCCGACGCGCGGCAGCGTGTCGGGCATGCAGGGGCGATGCCCCATCCAGCGGCTGAACGGGGCGCCGGCCAGAGCCGGAAACGCCTCGACCGCGAATGTGGCCAGCCGGTCGGCGCGCCCGTAGTCGGGCGCACGCTCCAGGCCGCCGAACTCGACGGTGCCGCCGGCGCGCAGCCCGGTCTCCATCGGCGCGACGAACACCTTGCGGTCAGTCAGCACGACGGTGCGCGATACCGGCTGGCGCCCAACCTCGAAGCTCACGTGGTAGCCGCGCTGCGTTTCGAGCGGCGCGTGAAGGCCGACGCTGCGCAGCAGCTCGAGCGACCACGCGCCGGCGGCGAGCACCACCTGCGACGCGGGGTGACGCGCGTGTTCGCCAACGCAGGTCCAGCCCTGGCCCTCGCCCGGCACCAGCGCGGTCAGCCGGTCCCGGACCAGCCGCCCTCCCTGCGCGACGAAGTCCTCGACGATGCGGGTCACGTAGCGGTACGGGTTCGTGCAGGTCGCATGGTCGGGGAGGAACACCCCCGCCCGGTACCGCGGACTGACCCCGGGCTCCAGCGCGAGCAACCCGTCGCGGTCGAGTTCGGTGAACGCGATTCCGTGCTGGCGCCGCAGGTCCCACGATGCGGCATCAGCGTCCCGAGCCGCGGCGTCCACGTACAGGTACAGATGACCCGCACGCAGCACCAGTTCCGGCGCGCCGATCTCGGCGGCCAGTCGCATGTGATTCTCGATCGCGCCGGCGTGCAGCACAGCCAGCGAAGCCGAGATCGCGCGGACGCGGTCGGGCCGCGCAGCAGCGACGAACCGGGCGAGCCACGGAAAGGCCTTGATCAGGTAGGCGGGCGGCACGTACAGCGGTGCGGCCGGATCCATCAGCATGCCCGGCACGCTGCCCAGCACGTTGGGCATGGCAAGCGGCACAACCGAGCCTGGGCTGATCGCCCCGGAGTTGCCAAAGCTCGCACCGCGCCCGGGCTCGTCCCGGTCGATCAGCGCCACCTCCAGGCCGCGGCGGCGCAGTGCGTGCGCCACGCAGGCCCCGACGATGCCCGCACCAACGACTGCGACCGGCGGCGCACGCCCGTCGCCGTGCGCCGCGCTCATTCCGGCCGGATGCCGATGCGGGTCGCGAGCGCCTGCCAGCGGGCGATCTCGGTCTCGACGAACCGGGAGAACTCGCGCGGCGTGTTGCCCACTGGCTCGATGCCCCGCTGCTCGAAGGCCTGCCGCATCTCGGGCGAGCGCACGATCGCAGAGATCGCCTCGTGCAGCCGCTCGATCACCGGGGCCGGGGTGCCGGTCGGCGCCAGCACCCCGAACCAGGTGCCACCCGTGAAGCCGGGCAGTCCGGCCTCGGACATCGTCGGCACCTCGGGGGCCAGAGGCGAGCGGGTGGGCGTGGCGATGGCAATGGCCTTGAGCTTGCCGCTGCGCACGTGCGGCAGCACCGCAGTCACGGTGTCGAACATGTAGCTCACCTGGCCGCCGATCAGGTCGGTGACCGCCGGGGCGCTCCCCTTGTAGGGCACGTGCAGCGCGCGTGCACCGGTCTCCGCGTTGAACTGCTCTCCCACCAGGTGGTTCGAGGTGTTCACACCAAACGATGCGAAGCTCGCCTTGCCGTCCTGCGCCTTCGCCCACGCGATCAGGCCCTTCAGGTCGTTGGCCGGCAGGGCCGGATGCGCGACCAGCATGAACGGGACCATGCCCACCAGCGTGATCGCCTGCAGGTCACGCGATGCGTCGTAGGGGAGATCCTTGCGTGTGACGCGGCTGATCGCCAACTCGGGTGATGCCGCGAACAGGAGGGTGTAGCCGTCGGGGGTGCTCTTGGCGACCGAGGCCGCGCCAATCGTGCCGCCGGCGCCAGCGCGGTTGTCGACGACCACCTGCTGGCCAAAGCGTGCCGTGAGCCGCTCGGCGACGGCACGCGCCGCCACATCGGTGCTGCCCCCTGGGGGATAGGCCACCACCAGACGAATCGGCTGCGCGGGCCAAGCCGCCTGCTGGGCCAGCACCGGCATGCCAGCGCTGGCTGCGGCCAGTGCCAGGGTCGTGCACCACTTCCCGAACGTCCGCCTGCCTTGATCCATACGTGTCTCCTTCATCGTCGCGCCACGCGAACCGTTCGTTCGCCCGATCGGACTCTATCGCCTAGACTATCGGACAGCAATCTGCCGTATTGCCATGCAATACGATCGGTTGGCCCGCCGCGCCGTGCCGCGGCCTCGCGACTGGAGATCCGACGATGCCCCCTCCCCCCGCCTCGCCCCGCATCGTGATCGACGGCCTGGTCTACCTCTCGGACGGTGACCCCGAGCCGCTCGCGACCGGGGGCGTGACCGCTGCGAACGTCACCGTCGCGCACATGCTCGCCGACTGCGGCCAGGCCTTCGACGAGATGGCGGCGTGGCACGAGAGGCTGCGCGCGCCCGGCTCGCGCTGGCGGCTCGTGCTTCGCGCCGATGACATCGCGCAGGCGCGCGACGAGGGCCACACCGGCCTGATCATGGGTTGGCAGAACACACTGCCCTTCGGGCACCGGCTCGAGCGGGTCGCAGCTTTCCATGCAATGGGGCTGCGCGTGGCGCAGCTCACCTACAACGAGGCCAACTTAGCCGGCGAAGGGTGCATGGAGACGCGCCACGATGCCGGACTCACGCGGTTTGGTCACGAGCTGGTCCGGACGATGAACGAGGTCGGCGTCGCGATCGACCTGTCGCACTGTTCGGAGCAGACAGGGCGCGAGGCCGCCGCCGCCTCGCGCAGGCCGGTGCTGCTGACGCACGCGAACGCGAAGGCGATTCACGCCCGCGTGCGCAACAAGTCAGACGAGACGCTCAAGGCCGTTGCCGCCACCGGCGGGGTCATCGGCGTGAGCATCCACGGCTTCATGAACTGGAGCGGCCAGCCCGGCGAGCCGCCCACCCTCGAAGACTTCGCGCGGCACGCGTGGCATGTCGCGAACGTCGCCGGCATCGAGCATGTGGGCATCGGCACCGACTACGCGGCGGTGCAGGACGATGCGACCGCGCAGGCGGTGCTCGACATGAGCCGCGCGCGCTACGAGCGCTCGGGCGGCGAGTACGCGCGCGCGTTCGGCAACGCCTCCGCCGGCCGCTATCCAGCGGGCGTGCCGACTCCGCGGCAGTTCCCCCAGATCCTGGAGGCGCTCGAGCGCGCCGGATTCACCGGCTCGCAGGTCGACGCGATGGCCGGCGGCAACTTCCTGCGCGCGCTGCGCGACATCTGGGCCTGAGCACTGCCATGGCACGCACGCTGAGAGTGGCCGCAGCCCAGACCGGTGCCGTGACCGAGACTGCCGAGCCGGCGATCGTCGAGGCGGTCATCGGGATGATCGATGCGGCGCGCCGCCAGGAGGCACGTCTCGTGGTGTTTCCGGAGTTGTGCCTCGCGCCCTTCTTCGCCAACCGCCTGGTCGAGCGCTTCGACCCGCTGTTCCTGTCTCCGTCCGACGAGGTGGTCCGTCGCATCCTGAGGCACGCCGCGCAGGCGCGCATCGCGATCGTGCTGCCGATCCCTGAGCGTGCACCGGACGGCTGGTTCAACACAGCCCTCGTGGCCGACGAGGACGGCAAGGCGGTGGGCCGCTACCGCAAGACACACATTCCCGCCTATTTCCCGAACGAGCGCCCGGGCGGCACGGGCAGCTATGAGAAGTTCTACTTCGCGCCCGGCAACGAGCTCGAGCCGTTCGAGGTCTGCGGCACGCGACTGGGCATCCAGATCTGCAACGACCGCCTCTATCCCGAGGCGTCTCGTGTGCTCGCCCTCAAGGGTGCCGAGCTGATCGCCATGCCGATCGCGTTCTCCGTCTACGCCGACGCAGCACAGCGTGCGTCGATCTGGGACGTGCCTCCGCGAGCCCGCGCCTACGAAAACGGCCTGTTCGTGCTGGCCTGCAACCGGGTCGGTGTCGAGGGGGCCCGGCACCACCTCGGCCGCAGCCTGCTGGCCGATCCGATGGGGATGATCCAGGCCGAGGCGGGCACGCAGGCGCCCGAGCTGCTCGTGGCCGAGATCGACCTGGAGGAGGTCACCCGCGCGCGCGCAGGCCTGGCGTGGTGGCGCGACCGGCGACCCGACCTGTATGGCCCGATCGTCACCTGAGCCCGCCGCGCAGACCCCGCCTCCTGCCGGGACGGCCGACCGCCTGTTTGTAGGCTCGATCGGCAAGTGCTTCAGGGTGCTCCAGACACTGGGCCAGCACGGCCAGCCGATGCCGCTCACGGCGCTGGCAGCCGCGGCTGGGCTCGACCGCAGCGCCACCCAGCGGATCACCCACACCCTGGGCCGGCTCGGCTATCTGCGCCAGCACCCCGAGACGCGCGCGTGGTACCTGGGCACGCGGCTGCTCGAGCTGGGCCACACCGTGCTCGCCAACGACCGCCTGCGCGAATGTGCGTTGCCGCACCTTGAGGCGCTGAACCAGCGCACCGGCGAAACGGTGAACCTGATGGAGCTCGAGGGCGCCGAGATCGTCTATGTCGCCCGCTTCCCGAGCCGCCACGCCGTCAGCGTGGATCTGCACGTCGGCTCGCGGCTGCCCGCGTTCTGCACTGCAGCCGGCAGGGCAATCCTCGCGCGGATGCGCGAGGCCGAGGC
>CAILKA010000247.1 GCA_903834645.1 uncultured beta proteobacterium | reverse complement strand
GCTCGAAGGTGATGTCCTGTCCCAGGCCGAAGCACACCATCCTGGTGGCGCTGTTCAGCCTTGCGGAGCTGGCGGCCCAGCGGCCGTAACGGGAGCCATGCTCGACGATGTGCCGGTCGTGAGCGACCCAGTGGAAGGGCTCGCGCCCGAGGAGCGTCTTGAGGATCGTCCCCCGCCGCATGGCGCGGTAGAGGTTCGCGTTCAGGCTCGTGGGTTGGGGCATCACGGGAACTCGCTCGTCGTTGCGCGAGGGTCGGGCATCGCTGGCTGGGTCGCCCCTCGCGCGACTTCCGCAGCAGACAATGGCCTCGAGCCGGAGAAGCTAGCCGTTCGCCTCCGGCCTCGCGGGCACCCCGGGCCGAGACCCTCTCCGCCCCAGGGCGATGTGGGCGGTGGGCTCGCCCGCCGCTGACCTGGTGATCAACCGGGGCCCCCTGGCGCAGCGTCTCAGCGCACCCGGCTGACGGCCGTGACCACGGGCGGGCTCGTGGGCAGGCTCACCTCGCCCGCACCGTTGTTGACCACCGGCACGGTCCTGAGCGCTGCGAGGGTCGCATCGCTGTTGACGTCCGCGGTGGTGATGACGGTGCCGAATACGGCATAGCCGTTGCCATCGGAGGACCCTTGCGCGTTCAGGAAAGGGTTGTCCACCAGGTTGATGAAGAACTGGCTGGTGGCGCTGTCGGGCGCCGACGTGCGGGCCATGGCCACAGTCTTGGCGGTGTTGCTCAGGCCGGTGGTGCTCGTCCTTTCCAGGGCGATGGCCGCGCGGGTGGTGGCCTTGGCGGAGTAGGTGGTGCCGAAGGTGAAGCCGCCCCCCTGCGCCACGAAGGTGCTGACGATGCGGTGGAAGACGGTGTTCACGTAGTAGCCGTCTTTCACATAGGCCAGGAAGTTCTGCACCGTGACGGGAGCCTTGGCGGGCTCGAGTTCAATCAGCAGGCTGCCCACCGACGTGGTCATCCTCACCTGGGGCTTGGGCACCGTGAAGCTGGCGCTCTTGAGCAGGGCGCCGCCTGGGGTGCTGATGCTCAGGGTGATGTCGCCGTCTCGGCTGGGCGTGCAGCTCACCTTGACGGTGCTGGACGTTCCCCCGCTGAGCACGCCAGGTGCCGCGCAGCCGGTGGCGCTGGCCGTCACGCCTGCGTCCAGGTCGGTGCCGGCCACGGTGAAGGTGGCCAGGGTGTCGTAGGCGGGCGGGGCGTCGGCAGTGAGAGTGCTCACCGCTGCGGTGCGTGGGCTCGAGGAGCCTCCGCCGCCGCAGGCCGCCAGCAGGCTTGCAAGGGTGGCTGCGATGGCCAACAGGGCCAGGCGATGGTCTGGTCGGAGGGGGTGGGTCATGGTCAGGGCGAGGTGCGTGGTCCGGTCAGCGGAGGTGAGAGGCGCTGCAGGGCGCGAGTCTGTTTGGGATCATGTGCCTGGGGCCGGGTGCCAGCGCTCGCTTGCTCCTGTGGGCGTGCCTGGCTCGCCGGCGCGAGCGCCCGACGCTGGCTTCGCATTCAAGCACGCGAGGGCCTCGGTTCTGGCCTATCCTGAGCGCTCGGGTTTGGAACCCTTCATGCTTTGCGCCTGACGCTGAACTATGCGATTGCTCGTCCTGTTGCAGGGGGCCACGGTTGCCGATCAACCGGGATATGACGCAGCCTTCAAGAGCCTGGTGGCCCAGGGAGCCT
>CAILKA010000246.1 GCA_903834645.1 uncultured beta proteobacterium | reverse complement strand
CGCGAGCTCAACGTGTCCTCCGACATCGATCTCGTCTACGTCTACGAGGACGCCGGCGAGACCGACGGCGCGCAGCGCGTGTCGGCGCACGAGTACTGCTCCCTCGTGGCCAGGCGGCTGTATGCGCTGATCGGCGACACCACCGAGGACGGCTTCGTGTTTCGCGTCGACCTGGAGCTGCGGCCCAACGGGCGCTCGGGCCCGCCGGTGGTGAGCCTGCCGATGCTCGAGGAGTACTTCCTCGTGCAGGGGCGCGAATGGGAGCGCTTTGCCTGGCTCAAGAGCCGCGTCGTGGCTCCGCGCTCGGCCGTGCTCAGCGGTCGTGCGCTCGCGCTGCGCTCGCTCGTGAGCGCCTTCGTCTACCGGCGCTACCTCGACTACGGCGTGTTCGAGGGCCTGCGCCAGCTGCACCGCAAGATCCGCGAGGAGGCGCAGCGCCGCGCCGCGGGGCGGCCCGCGCGCGCCAACGACGTCAAGCTCTCGCGCGGGGGCATCCGCGAGATCGAGTTCATCGTGCAGCTGCTGCTGGTGGCGCGCGGCGGACAGTTCCCGGAGGTGCGCACACGCTCGACGCGCCGGGCGCTGCAGCGCCTGGTCGCGCGCTCCCTGATGAAGCCCGCCACCGCCAGCCGGCTGGACGAGGCCTATGTCTTCCTGCGCCGCCTGGAGCACCGCATCCAGTTCCTGGACGACCAGCAGACGCACCTGCTGCCCGACTCCGACGAGGACCTGGACTGGATCGCCCGCTCGCTCGGCTTTGCAGGCCCGGCGGCCACCGGCGCGCTGCTGGACCAACTGGCCGCGGTGCGCGAGCTCGTGGCCGGCGAGTTCGACTTGCTGCTGCACGACGGGCAGGCGCCGCCGCCGCCGAGCATCAACGGGGTGTGCCGCACCTGCGGGCTCGGGCCGCTGCCGGTGGACAGCGAGGCGCTGCTGGAGCGGCTGCCCGAACCGCTGGGCGCGCGGGTGCGCCAGTGGTGCGAGCAGCCCCGCGTGGCGCAGCTTCGCGACGAAACCAAGCTGCGCCTGGGCCGGCTCGTGCAGCGCGCCGAGCGCACCCTCTCCGAGGAGGGGTGCACGGTGGAGGCGGCGCTGCGCTTCATCGACTGGCTCGAGCCGCTGCTGCGCCGGGACAGCTACCTGGCCCTGCTGGTGGAGCGCCCCGCGGTGCTGCAGCGCCTGCTGCGGCTGCTGGGCCTGGCACGCTGGCCCATGCGCTACCTGATGCGCCACCCTGGGGTGATCGACGAGCTCGCCGACGAGCGGCTGCTGCACGCGCGCTTCGAGCGCGCCGAGCTCCTGGGCGAGCTCGACGAGCGCCACACCGCCTGGGTGCGCGCCGGGCAGGCCGACGAGGAGTCGCTGCTGGACACGCTGCGCCACGCCCACCACGCCGAGGTGTTCCGCACGCTCGTGCGCGACGTGGAGGGCGAGCTCACGGTGGAGCTGGTGGCCGACGACCTGTCGGCCCTGGCCGACGCCGTGCTCGACGCCGCGCTGCGCTGGGCCTGGGGGCTCTTCCGCCAGCGCCACCGCGACGTGCCGACTCTCGCCGTCATCGCCTACGGCAAGCTCGGCGGCAAGGAGCTGGGCTACGGCAGCGACCTCGACCTCGTCTTCCTCTATGACGACCGCGACGAACCCGACGCCGACCGCGCGCAGGAGATCTATGGCGGCTTCGTCAGGAAGCTCATCACGTGGCTGACGCTGCGCACCTCGGCGGGCGAGCTCTTCGACATCGACACCGCCTTGCGCCCCAACGGCAACTCGGGCCTGCTCGTGACCTCCATCGACGCCTTCGAGCGCTACCAGGACGGACGCGGCAGCAACACCGCCTGGACCTGGGAGCACCAGGCGCTCACGCGAGCGCGCTTTTGCGCCGGGGATGCGCGCATCGGCCAGCGCTTCGACGCCGTGCGCGAGCGCGTGCTCACGGCCCCGCGCGATCCGGCTGCGCTGCGCGAGCAGGTGCGCGCCATGCGCGAGAAGGTGCGCGCGGGGCACCCGGTGGCGGCCGCGCAGTTCGACGTCAAGCACAGCGCCGGGGGGATGATGGACGCGGAGTTCGCGGTGCAGGCGCTCGTGCTCACCGAATCGGCCTCCCACGCGCAGTTGCGCGACAACGTCGGCAACATTGCACTGCTGCAGCGCGCCGAGGCCTGCGCGCTGCTGCCCGCGGGCCTGGGCACGGGTGCGGCCGACGCCTACCGTGAACTGCGCCGCGCCCAGCATCGCGCGCGGCTGGACGAGCGGCCCACGCACTTCGAGCTCGGCGCACCGGGCACCGAGCCCGCGCTGGCGCCCGCTCGTGAGGCGATCCTGCGCCTGTGGCAACACGTCTTCGGCTGAACCGCCCCCCGGGCCGGCAGCCTCTGCGCCGCGCCGGCGCGTCGGGGCGCCTGGCCTGGGCTGATGCGGCCGAGCACGCCTGGGCCCTCGTGGCCCTGTGGCTGGCGCTGGGCGCGCTGGCCGGCCGCACAGCCACCCTGCCGGCCGGCGGCTGGCTGCCCGACCGCGCCTGGGACGAGCCCTGGCGCTGGTGGAGCGCGGCCTTCGTGCACCTGAGCGACGGGCATCTGGTGGCCAACGTGGTGGGCTGCGCCGTGGTGGGCGCCTTTGGCCAGTTCGGCGCGCGCGCGGTGGATGCAGCGCCCGCGGGGGCGGCAAGCGCAGGTGCCGCCACGCCAGGTGCCGCGGTGGCCGGGCACTGGGCGCTCGCCTGGCTGGCTGCCTGGCCTCTCACACACGGGCTGCTGCTGGCCGAGCCGCGGCTGGAGGGCTACGCGGGGCTGTCGGGGGTGCTGCATGCGGGCGTGGCGGTGGCGGCGCTGGGCCTGGTGGTGCAGGGCCGGGGCCTGGCGCGCGCGATCGGCGCGGCGGTGATGGCGGGGCTGGTGGTGAAGCTCGTGCTGGAGCAGCCCTGGCGCGCGCCGGTGCGCACGCTGGCGCAATGGGACGTGCCCGTGGCGGTGGCGGCACACGCCAGCGGAGCGGTTGCGGGCCTGGCCTGCGCAGCCGTGCTGCTGCTGGCCCGCCGGCACGCCACAATGCGGGCCTCGCGCCCGCGCACCGGGCACACCGACCCGCCTTGAACGCCCCCACGAACGACCGCCGCAGCGCACTGGACAGCCTGGCGGTGGCCACGCTGCTGCTGTGCTGCACCTCCTGGGGCCTGGGCCAGGTGGCCACCAAGGTCGCGCTCGAGCAGATCCCTCCCCTGCTGCAGGCGGGCTTGCGCGCCGTCATCGCGGTGGCGCTGGTGGCGGCGTGGTCGCGCTGGCGTGGCGTGCCCCTGTTCCAGCGCGACGGCTCGCTGCCTGCCGGGGTGCTGGCCGGAGTGCTCTTTGCCGGCGAGTTCGCCTGCATCTTCGTGGGGCTGCAGTACACGAGCGCCTCGCGCATGACGGTGTTCGTCTACACCGCGCCTTTCATGGTGGCGCTGGGCATGCCCCTGATCAACCGGGGGGAGCGGCTCGGGAGTCTCCAGTGGCTCGGCCTGGCGATCGCCTTCTCGGGCGTGGCCTTCGCGTTCGCCGAAGGCTTCTCCGGCAACGCCCCGGCCGGGCCCCGGCAGTGGCTGGGCGATGCGCTGGGCCTGGCGGCCGCGCTGCTGTGGGGTGGCACCACACTCGTCGTGCGCGCCTCGCGCCTGGCCACGCTGTCGCCGGAGAAGACGCTCGCCTGGCAGCTCGCCTTGTGCGCGCTGCTGCTCGTACCCGCCGGCCTGGCGCTGGGCGAGCCCTGGCCCACGCGGCTGGACGGCTGGCCGCTGGCGGCCTTTGCCTTCCAGTCGGTGATGGTCACCTTCCTCAGCTTCCTGCTGTGGTTCTGGCTGGTGCGCCACTACCCGGCCACGAAGGTCGCCTCCTTCACGCTGCTCACGCCGATCATGGGCACGCTCTTTGGCGTGCTGCTGCTGGGCGAGCCACTGACCGCGCGCCTGGCGGTGGCGGCGGCCACCGTGGCGCTGGGCATCTATCTGGTCAACCGGCCGGCACCTCGGCCACAGGAGAAGTCTCGATGATCGTGCTGTGCGGGCTGCCGCTTTCGAACTACTACAACAAGGTCAAGCTTGTGCTGCTGGAAAAGGGCGTGCCCTTCACCGAGGAGCGCGTGTCCACCGGCTCGCGCGAGGAGGCCGTGCTTGCCGCCTCGCCGCTGGGCAAGATTCCCTTCATCCGCACGCCGCAGGGCGCGCTGTGCGAAAGCCAGGTCATCGTCGACTGGCTCGAAGCCGCCTACCCCGAGCCCGCGCTCGTGCCGGCCGAGCCTTTTGCGGCGGCCAAGGTGCGCGAGCTGGCCACCTTCATCGACCTGCACCTGGAGCTCGTGGCACGCGAGCTCTATGGCCAGGCCTTCTTCGGCGGCACGGCCAGCGAGGCCACGCAGCAGCGCGTGAGGAAGACCCTGGATCGGCACATCCCAGCCTTCCAGCGCCTGGCG
>CAILKA010000245.1 GCA_903834645.1 uncultured beta proteobacterium | reverse complement strand
GCCACGAAGTGGTTGGCGGGCTCGTCATACAACTGGCGCGGCGTGCCCACCTGCTCGATGCGCCCGTCGCGCAGCACGACGATGCGGTCGGCCAGCGTCATGGCCTCGACCTGGTCGTGCGTGACGTAGACCATCGTGCGCCGCAGCGTCTCGTGCAGCGCGGCGATCTCCACCCGCATGCGCAGGCGCAGCTCGGCGTCGAGGTTGGACAGCGGCTCGTCGAAGAGGAAGACGGCAGGCTCCTGCACCAGGGCGCGGCCGATGGCCACGCGCTGGCACTGCCCGCCGGAGAGCTCGCCCGGCTTGCGCGCCAGGTAGGGCTCGAGCTGCAGGACGCGCACCGCATGCTCGAGCTTGCGGTCGATGGCGTCCCGCGGCTCGCCGCGCATGCGCATGCCGAAGCTCAGGTTCTGCTGCACGGTCATGTGCGGGTACAGGGCGTAGCTCTGGAACACCATGGCCACGCGGCGCTCGCTCGGGCTCGCATGCGTGAGGTCGCGCTCGCCGAAGAGGATGCGGCCCTCGCTCACCGATTCGAGCCCGGCGATGAGCCGCAGCAGCGTGCTCTTGCCGCAGCCCGACGGGCCCACGAAGACGACGAACTCGCCCTCGGCGATGTGCAGGTCGATGCCATGCAGCGTCTCGGTGCGGCCGAAGCGCTTCCTGACGGCTTGCAGCGTGAGGGCGGTCATGAGGGGGAGGAAGGGGCCGGTGCCTGGGGGTCGGGCGCGCCGTGGACGTGCAGGCCCGCGAGCCAGGCCGGCTCCCAGCGGCGCGGCACGCCGCTGCGGTCCAGATCATCCATCAGTGCCTGGCGCGCGCCGGGATCGGCCTGCAGAGCGCGGGGGGTGTGGCCGCTGCGCAGGCAGGCGCCGGCCAGATGCGCCGCCACCTCTCCGACGAGCCACTCCACCGGGTGCACGCGCGTGCAGGCGTTGGCCAGGTGCGTGACGCCGATGTTCTTGCACCCGGGCAGCAGGTTGTCGCAGTCGCGCGCCACAAAGGCACCCAGCGGGAGTGTGAAGGGGCGCACGCGCGCGTTCGTGCCGTGGCCGCTGCGGCAGGTGGGGTGGATGTCCAGGTTGTACCAGGCCACGCCGACGCTGTCGGGGAGGTGCACGGGGTCGAGCGCCGCCTCGGGCTGATCCACCCCGATGTCGAGTTGCGTCAGGGTGCGCAGCGTCACCATCCGGCGCGACTCGCGCACGTAGACCTGCTGCGCCAGGCCGTCGGCGGTGCCGAGCACGCCCGCGGCCGGCTGCCACTCGGGCCAGCCGCGTGTGCCGTCTTCGCGCGGTGCATGCACCTGCAGCCAGTGGACGAGCGCGCGCGTCAGCTCGCGCGCGGCGCCTTCCACCTCGTGCTGCGGCAGGGGTCCGTCGAGCAGGGGCTGCACCGCGTAGTCGTTGTGCCCCCAGTTGACGAGCGTGAGTTCCGTGGGCGGCGGATGCAGGCCCGGCCACTGGCGGGCCGCACGCACGCGGCGGTAGCGCCACAGGTCGAGAGTCTGGCCGTGCCCGGTGAGCGGGAAGGGAACCGAGCTTGCCTGGCGGCCCGGCAGGAAGAGGCTGAACTGGCGGTGCGCATGGTGCGGCACGACACGGTCGCGCCAGAAGCCGTGGGAAGCAGGCGGCTCGAGCACCGATCCGGCGGCGCCCTGCCACTCGAGCGCGACCACGTGCGTGACCGGTTGCTGGTCCAGCACGTCGGCTGCGGGGGGGGCATCGGGCTCGTCGAACTCGGTGTGCGCCTCCTTGCCGAGCCGGTACGCCAGGCCCGCCAGCGGCAGCAGCGCGCCCGTGTCCGTGGCGTCGACGAAGAAGCGCGCCTGCACCTCGTGCACGCGGCCGCTGGCCTCACGCAACCGCACGCGAGCCAGGTGCCGGCCGTGCCGATCGGCCGACAGCGGCTGCACGCCACGCAGCACCACGAGGCGCCCGGCCGCCTCGTGCGGGGCCAGGAGCGTCTCGAAGTGGCGCGCCGCCACCGCCGGCTCGATGCACAGGCGGCTCACCCAGCCGTCCCCGGGGTTGAGCCCACCGGTGAGGCAGGTGTGGTCCCGAAAGCCGGGCTGCGCGCGGTAATGCGTGCGCATGGCCTCGCGGAAGGCCCGGTAGCTCGCGCAGGCGCCGCCGCGCTCGATGGCTGCGTGCTCGTCAGGCGGCACGGCCTGGGCCGTCAGCTGGCCTCCCAGCCACGGATGTTCGGCGGCCAGCAGCACCCGGTGCCCTGCCTCGCAGGCACGCCAGGCCGCGACCACGCCCCCGAGGCTGGCCCCGATCACTGCGATGTCGACCGGATGGCCGGCAGTCACGGTGCCGGCTCCAGTTCGAGGCCGATCTCGAAAGTGCGGTCCCAGGGCAGGTAGCTGCGCCGCACCTGCCAGCCCAGCCGCCACGGCGCGAGCCAGGCGTTGGCCTGTGGGACGAAGAGCCGCTGCACGTGTTCGGCCAGTTCCCCAGGCGGTAGAGCCAGGCCCCCGAGGCGCACGACCTGGCGCAGCTCGGCCTGCCACAGCACGTCCTCGGCCAGGCGCAGGGCCAGGTTGTGGCGGTGCGCCGCGGCGTCCGGGTGCCCGTGGGCGAGCAGGGCCTGCGCCAGCGCGCTGCCCAGCGTGTTGCCCGCGGTGTTCCAGCCGGCGTAGGCGGCCAGGCCGCGCAGCTCGAGCACCTGGGCCAGCGCGTGCACGAACCAGGGGTCGCCTCCGTTGGCGAAGGCCAGGTCGGCCACGGCCACGGCGCGGCCGGCCCGCTGGTGCGCAGCGAGCGAGGCCAGCCAGGCCGGGTCGACGGGCTCGCGCTGCGGCAGCGGCTGCTGCAGCGCCCAGTCGCCCTGCGAGGCGCCCTGCGTGTACAGCGCCAGCACGATGTCGGCCTGCGCGGCGTCATCCACGAGGCAGGCCCCGGAGGCCGCGATCTGGCTGCGCACCGAGTCGGCCAGCGGCCGGTCTTCGTAGCGCGGAACGAGAGCTGCCAGCGCCGCAGGCCGCATCGCGCTCAGGGCCACGCGCCGCGGCGGCCGGCCCGACAGCCGCTGCACGGCGTGCGCGCAGGCGGTGTGCAGCACTTCATCGGCCCCGGGGTAGATCGGCACGCGCTCCTGCAGCCCGAGGGCGGTCACCTCGGCCTGCAGCGTGCGCCGCTCGGCGATGTTGAGGCCGAACTCGGCCGTGTCGTCCTGCGGCAGGACGAGGCGGTCGATCACGCCTTCGCCGGCGAGCTGCAGCATGCGGCGCGTGATCGCATGGTTGCGTGCGCGCGTGGCGAGGTAGTCCTGCAGGATGGCCTCGGGTACCGAGGCTGCGGCGTCGCGCGCGAGCTCTTCGTCGGCCGGCTCGCCGAGTTGGGCGTGGCGGTCCCGGTGGAAAGACCAGGCCCACAGCGCCAGGCCGTGCTCCGACCAGTAGGGCTTTTCCTCCTCGGCGTCGAGGCTGCGGCTGATGCGCATCGTCGAGGCGAAGGCGTAGAGCGGCTTGCCGGGGTGCGCGGCGCGCAGCTCGCGCAGCCACAGCAGCCGCGAGGCCAGGGCCCCTTCCTCGTCGTCGACGAAGCGCGAGGG
>CAILKA010000244.1 GCA_903834645.1 uncultured beta proteobacterium | reverse complement strand
TGCCGTGGTCTGCGTCGTGGTCGAGCCGGAAGTAGTCGTTCATGGGCGCAGCGCTCCAGGTGGTGTCCTGCGCATCCGGCTGGGCGGGGTATGCCCGCAGGGGCACAGGCCGTGACGCGACGATGGCAGGGAGATCCATCAGTGTGCCAGCGCACCGCGCGCTCCTACACTGCCACGCATGGATGGACTGCACACTGAAGACGGGCTGGAGCTCGTGACCACGCAGTGGCCGGCTGCCCAGCCGGCGCGTGGCACCGTGCTGCTCGTGCACGGCCTGGGCGAGCATGCCGGCCGCTACGCCGAGGTGGGGAGCCTGCTCAGCCAGGCCGGCTGGTCGGTGGAAGCCTACGACCTGCGCGGGCACGGACGCTCCCCTGGTGCCAGGGGGGCGATACCCCGCCCGGATGCGATGCTGTCGGACCTGTCGCGTGCCGTGCAGCGCGTGCGTGCCCGGCACGCCGGGCCCCTGGTGCTGCTGGGCCACAGCATGGGCGGCCTGCTGGCCGCGCGCTTCGTGGCCGAGGAGATGGAGCAATGGCCGGCGCCCTGGTCGCGCCCGGTGGACGCGCTCGTGCTGTCGTCCCCGGCGCTGGATCCTGGCATGTCCGTTTTCCAGCGCATCTTGCTGCGTCTGGGCGCCTGGATGCCCGAGCGGGCGTTGTCCAACGGACTCAAGCCCACCTGGATCAGCCGTGACCCTCGCGTCGTGCAGGCCTACATGCAGGACCCCCTCGTGCACGACCGTGTCACGCCTCGCCTCGTGCAGGCCATCGTGGACGATGGCGCGCTCGTGCGGGAGCAGGCTTCGGCCTGGCGCATGCCCACGCTGCTGTTGTACGCCGGGGCGGACCGCTGCGTGGCACCAGCCGGCAGCGCAGCGTTTGCCGAGGCAGCCCCGCCCTCGGTCGTGCACACTCGTTGCTACGCAGGCCTGTACCACGAGATCTTCAACGAACCCGAGCGCGAGCAGGTGCTGACGGAGTTGCTGAGGTGGCTGGCCGCGCGGCCCTTTGCCTCCCACTGAGGCCCCTTCGTCCGCCCTCGCGAGCCCGATCGAACCCCAGGAGCCCCGACATGAATGCCCGTGACCCCCAGATGCCGATCGATTCCGGCGCCGACGACGGCGCGCAGTCGCTGCTGGCCTACGCCGAGCGCGCCTGGGACGAGCAGATCGTGCCGGCCATGACCGAATACATCGGCGTGCCGGCCAAGAGCCCGATGTTCGATGCCGACTGGGCGCGCCACGGCTACCTCGACCGCGTCGTGCGCGATGCGGCGGCCTGGGTCGAGCAGCAGCAGGTGGCCGGCCTGCGCCTGGAGGTGGTGCGGCTGGAGGGGCGCACGCCGCTCATCTTCTTCGAGATCCCGGCCACGCGCGCCGGCTCCACCGACACCGTGCTCATGTACGGGCACCTGGACAAGCAGCCCGAGTTCAATGGGTGGAGGAGCGACCTCGGCCCCTGGACCCCGAAGTACGAGGACGGCAAGCTCTACGGCCGAGGCGGTGCGGACGACGGCTACGCGGTCTACGCCGCGCTCACGGCGGTGAAGGCGCTCGACGCGCGTGGCACGCCGCGCCCGCGCGTGGTGGGCATCATCGAGAGCTGCGAGGAAAGCGGCTCCTTCGACCTGCCCGTCTACCTGGAGGCGCTCAAGCCGCGCCTGGGCGAGGTGAGCCTGGTGGTGTGCCTGGATTCGGGCGCGGGCAACTACGACCAGCTGTGGCTCACCACGAGCCTGCGCGGCATGGTCAGCGGCGTGCTCAAGGTGGAGATCCTCAGCGAAGGGGTGCACTCGGGCGACTCCAGCGGCCTCGTGCCCTCGAGCTTTCGGATCATGCGCCAGGTGCTGGACCGGCTGGAGGACAGCGCCAGCGGCCACCTGCTGCCCGAGGTGTTCCATTGCGAGGTGCCGTCCTCGCGCATCGAGCAGGCGCGCGCCACGGCGGCGATCCTGGGCGACGAGGTCTGGAAGCGCTTCCCTTGGGCCTGCGGGGCCGACGGGGCGCTGGCGCTGCCCACCACCACGGACCCCACCGAGGCCCTGCTCAACCGCACCTGGCGCCCGACGCTGAGCGTCACCGGCGCCGAAGGTTTCCCGGAGCTGGGTAACGCCGGCAACGT
>CAILKA010000243.1 GCA_903834645.1 uncultured beta proteobacterium | reverse complement strand
TGCAGCCGCTCGAACTGCCGGCCCTCGGGCACGTCGCGGTCGAGCTCGATCACGCGCCCGGCGGTCAGGCGTTGCATCTGCGCAGGCTGCAGGCCCGCTTCCTCCCAGCCCTCGCGCACCACGGTCTGCAGCGGCGTTTGTCCATGCGGCACGCCCCCGCCGATGAGGTTGTCCAGGCAGCCGGGGTCGGTGGCCTTGTTCCAGGCGCGCCGCGCGATCCACAGGTGGGTTGGCCGGCCCGCCGCATCGGCCACGAACCCGTTGGCGTGTGCCCCGAGCGTGAGCGTGCCCCAGAAGCGCGCCGAGGCGCGCTCGATGGTGGCGAGCACGCTGCCGTCTTGCGGGTTGAACAGCGAGAAGGGCTCGTCGCGCCAGGCGCGGATCAAGCCTTCCTCCCGCAGCGCCGCATTCATCGTGGCAAGCGCCTCGTCGCGCGCGGCGCGTGGTGCCTCCAGGCGCACCCGCGTAGCCGCCTGGCCGCCCGCCGTGTCCACGGCGATCCAGTGCCCCCAGGCAGCCAGCCGCGGCAGGTGGGCTGCGGCCACCGAGCCCACGCGCACGCCCTCGACGAGAAAGGGCACACGCGGCACGGGCTGCAGCCGTGCGGCGGCAATCGGATCGGCTGGCGCGTTCACGCGGCTCGCGAGCCCGCGTGTGCCTCGCGCCAGGCCGCCATCAGCTTGTCCCACTTGGCGCGCGCGGCGGTGAGATGGCGCTCCTTCACGTGGCCGTAGCCGCGGATCTCCTCGGGCATGCGCGCGATCTCGGCTGCTTGCGCGAGGTTGCCTGCCGACAGGGCCGGCAACAGCTCCTCGATGCACGTCCGGTACTGCCCGATGAGCGCGCGCTCGGTGCGGCGCTCCTCGGTGCGGCCGAAGGGGTCGAAGGCGGTGCCGCGCAGGAACTTGAGCCTGGCCAGCCCTCGCATGGCCGTGCGCACCCAGGGTTGGAAGGGCTGCTTGACGAGCTCGCCACGTTCATTGCGCTTGGCAATGGCGGGCGGGGCGAGGTGGTGCACGAGCTTGTAGTCGCCCTCGAACATCTGCGCGATGCGTGCCTCGAAGGCGGGGTCGGTGTGCAGCCGCGCCACCTCGTACTCGTCCTTGTAGGCCATGAGCTTGAAGAGGTAGCGCGCCACCGCCTCGGACAGCCGCGTGCCCGCACCCAGCGGCGCCTCGGCCGCGCGCACGCGCTCGAGGAACTGCAGGTACTGCTGCGCGTAGGAGGCGTCCTGGTAGGCGCGCAGGAACTCCACGCGCCGCGCCACGAGCTCGTCGAGCGACGGCTTCTTGACGATCTGGATCACCTGCCGCGCCTGGTACAGGGCCCGCACGGCCGCGGTGTCGTGCGCGCAGTGGCGGCCCCACTCGAAGGCGGCCAGGTTGTTCTCCACCTGCACGCCATTGAGCTCGATGGCACGCCGGATCGCCGCGCGCGTGAGCGGCACGCGACCCTTCTGCCAGGCGTAGCCCAGGATCATCGGGTTGGTGTAGATCGAGTCGCCCAGCAGCTGCACCGCCACCTCCTCGGCGTCGAAGCTGCCCACCGCATCGCCGCCCACGGTCTGCTCCAGCGCCGCCTCGCAGCCACCTTGCGGGAACTGCCAGTTCGGGTCGCGCACGAAGGCGGCCGTGGGCGTGCCGTGGCTGTTCAGGGCCACGAAGGTGCGCCCGCCGTGCATCACGGCCAGCGTCGTGGGGCTGGCCGCCACGATCGGGTCGCAGCCGATGACGAGGTCGGCCTTGGCGAGATCCACCTTGGTGGTGTGGATGGCCTCGGCGCGGTTGGCGATCTGCACGTGGCTCCAGGTGGCCCCGCCCTTTTGCGCCAGGCCCCCCGAGTCCTGCACCACCACGCCCTTGCCTTCGAGGTGCGCGGCCATGCCCAGGAGCTGTCCGATCGTGATCACGCCCGTGCCGCCCACGCCGCCCACGACGATGCCCCAGGCGCTCTCGGCCACCGGCAGCGCCGGCTCGCTCAGCTCGGGCATCGCGCCGAGGTCGCCTGTGCGCTCCTTCTTCGGCTTCTTCGGGGCGCCCCCCTCCACCGTGACAAAGCTCGGGCAGAAGCCCTTGACGCAGGAGTAGTCCTTGTTGCAGGTGCTCTGGTTGATGCGGCGCTTGCGCCCGAACTCGGTATCGAGCGGCTCCACGCTCAGGCAGTTGCTCTGCGCCGAGCAGTCGCCGCAGCCCTCGCACACGAGCTCGTTGATGACCACCGACTTGGCCGGCGTGGCCATCGTGCCGCGCTTGCGCCGCCGGCGCTTCTCGGTGGCGCAGGTCTGGTCGTAGATGAGCACCGTGCAGCCGGGGATCTCCCGAAGCTCGCGCTGCACGGCGTCGAGCTCGTCGCGGTGGCGCACCGTGACACCCGGAGCCAGGCGCGCGCGTGCGTCGCCCTCGTCGTACTTGGCCGGCTCGTCGGTGACGACGACGATCTTCTTGGCACCCTCGGCGTCGATCTCGCGCGTCATCTCCGGCACGCGCAGCGTGCCGTCCACGGGCTGGCCGCCCGTCATCGCTACCGCGTCGTTGAAGAGGATCTTGTAGGTGATGTTCACGCCCGCGGCGATGCTCTGGCGCACCGCCAGCAGCCCGGAGTGGTAGTAGGTGCCGTCGCCCAGGTTGGCGAACACGTGCGCATCGGTGGTGAAGGGCGCCTGCCCGACCCAGGCCACGCCCTCGCCACCCATCTGGCTGAAGCTCACCGTGCTGCGGTCCATCCACACCGCCATGAAATGGCAGCCGATGCCGGCGAGCGCGCGCGAGCCCTCGGGCACGCGCGTGCTGGTGTTGTGCGGGCAGCCGCTGCAGAACCAGGGGATGCGGTCGGGGTTCTTCACCTCCAGCGTGGCGAGGCTTCGCTCCTTGGCCTCGATCACGGCCAGCCGCGCGTCCATGCGTGCGGCGGTGTCGGCGTCCACGCCGAGCTTCTTCAGCCGCTTGGCGATCGCCTGGGCGATGATCGCCGGCGTGAGGTCGGCCTTGGAGCGCAAGAGCGTGTTGCGGGTCGGGTTGGGCATGCTCCACTCGCCGCCGCTGAAGTCGCCCTCGGGCTCGTCGAACTTGCCCAGCACGTTCGGGCGCACGTCCGCGCGCCAGTTGTAGAGCTCCTCCTTGATCTGGTACTCGATGACCTGGCGCTTCTCCTCCACCACCAGGATCTCCTGCAGGCCCTCGGCGAAGCCGCGCGTGATCGTGGCCTCCAGCGGCCACACCACGTTGACCTTGTGCAGCCGGATG
>CAILKA010000242.1 GCA_903834645.1 uncultured beta proteobacterium | reverse complement strand
GGTACCCCCCGCAGCGAAGTAAAGGAGGAGGCGGCTGCCGCAGGCAGGCGCCGGGGGACATGAGCGGAGGGGGGTACCCCGCCCGCCCGATCCCGCGAGCGGCAGGCACGTCAGTTCGGCTTCCAGCCGAAGACCAGCCGCCTGACAGGCGTTACTTCAAATCGCCAGCCAAGCTCGCCAACGTATCCGCCGCAATCGTCACATGCGCCGGATAGTTCGTGTGGTCGCACCCGAGCTTCACCAGCGCCCCAGCCAGGATCGCCTCGCGCGCAGCCTGCCCGAACTCGAAGCGCACGAAGTGCACCGAGGAGGTCTTCTCGTCGTTCTCACGGTCCAGGTCCTCGTCGGCAATCGCGTACGAGCGGCCGTAGCCCTCGACCTCGACGAACATGCGGTCCTCCACGCCGATCAGTCGCGCGAGCTCGCGCTTGCGCTCGTTCGGGTCCGGGTACTCGATGAGCATCGTGGCCTTCCAGTTCGAGCCGTCGGGCACCAGCGGCCCGTAGGCGTCGATCTCGCTCTGGATGCCTTCCTCGTCGAAGATCTTCTCGATGTGCAGCATCTCCTGGATCTGCCGGCGAATCGTCTGGTCGTCCTCGAACTGCAGCGTGATGTGCTCGCCCAGCTGCACGCTGCGCAGCTTGCGGTGCGCGATGGCCCCGGCACGGCTGGTCTTGCGGATCTTCGAGTAGGCCTCCAGCGTCAGGAGGCTGTCGCGGGTGATGGCGGTCATGGCAGTCTCTCTTTTCGGGGATCGGAATGCGGAAGTCGGGGGATCAGGCCAGCCCGTAGGCCATGCGCATCAGGCTCAGCGGGTGCTGCAGCGCCTTGGCCGGTGTGCCGGCCTGCTGCATGCCCTGGGCGATGTGGTGGCCGGCCAGCGCGCAGTCGCTGCTGATGTAGTCGGGCTCGTCCTTGGCCATGGCCTTGAAGACGGGCTTGCCGATCTTCATCGCCACCGGGTGGTAGGCCTTCTTCACGCCATAGGTGCCAGCGTGGCCCGAGCAACGCTCCACCGTATTGAGCTTGACCTCCACGGCCTGGCCGATGAGCTTGAACATCTCCTCGGTCTTCTTGCCGATGTTCTGCACCCGGCCGTGGCAGGGGATGTGGTAGCTGACCTTGCCCAGCGCCTGCTTGAAATCGGTCTTGAGCAGGCCGTCCTTGTTGCGTGCCACGAGGTACTCGAAGGGATCGAACATCGCCTTCTTCACCGCCTGCGTGTCGGCGCAGCCGGGGAACATCAGCGGCAGCTCCTGCTTGAACATCAGCGTGCAGCTCGGCACGGCGCTCAGGATCGCGTAGCCCTCGCGCGCGTACTTCGCGAGCACGGGCATGTTGGCTTCCTTCTGCGCGGCCACCGAGTCCAGGTCGCCGAGCTCGAGCTTGGGCATGCCGCAGCAGCTCTCCTTGTCGACGATCACGTAGGGGATGTCGTTGTGCGCGAGCACCTTGAGCAGGTCGTGCCCGATGCCCGGCTCGTTGTAGTTGACGTAGCAGGTGGAGAAGATCGCCACCTTGCCCGGCGTGCGCTGGCCGTTGGTTACGACGGTGGACTTCGACTTCTCCGCGCTCCAGCGGAAGCGCTTCGTCGCGAGCTCGGGCATCCACGCATCGGGGTGCACGCCCAGCGCGCTGTCCATGAGCTTGCGCGCCGTCTTCGTGCGGTTCACGGCGTTGACGGCCTGCACCACGATCGGGATGCCGGCGAAGCTGCCGTGGGTGTCGGTGGAGGCGAGGAACTTCTCGCTCGCGTGCACCTCGCCCTTCTTGAACTTGATGGCCTTGGCGCGCAGCATCAGGTGAGGGAAGTCCAGGTTCCACTCGTGCGGCGGCGTGTAGGGGCACTTGGTCATGTAGCACAGGTCGCACAGGTAGCACTGGTCGACGACCTTCCAGTACGCCTCCTTGCGCACGCCGTGCACCTCGCCGTCCTCGGTCTCGTCCACGAGGTCGAAGAGGGTCGGGAAGCTCTGGCACAGGCTCACGCAGCGGCGGCAGCCATGGCAGATGTCGAACACCCGCTCCATCTCCTTGAGCGCGGACTGCTCGTTCCAGAAGTCCGGGCTCTTCCAGTCCAGCGGGTGGCGGGTCGGGGCTTCGAGGTTGCCTTCACGCATCGTGGTGTCTCGCGCAGGAGTCGCGCAGGCAGGGATGTGCCCGCAAACGAGGGTGTCCGAAAGTGACAAGGGGCACGAAAGGCCCCTTGTCGAGTCAGGTGCGACACACCCGCCGCGGGCGGATGCGTCGCAGTTGGTGCGCGGCGGTCAGTCGACCAGCGCGTCCAGGGCCTTCTGGTAGCGGTTGGCGTGCGAGCGCTCGGCCTTGGCCAGCGTCTCGAACCAGTCGGCGATCTCGTCGAAGCC
>CAILKA010000241.1 GCA_903834645.1 uncultured beta proteobacterium | reverse complement strand
GCGCAGATCGCCGCCCATCTCGTCAACTGCAACGTGCCGGTGATCCTCTTCGACCTGCCTGCCAAGGAAGGCCCGAAAAATGGGGTCGTCACGCGCGCGATCGAGAATCTGAAGAAGCTCAAGCCCGCGCCGCTGGGGGTACCCGAGCACGCCGCGCGCGTCGAGGCGGCGAACTACGACGAGCACCTGGGGCGGCTGGCCGAGTGCGACCTGGTGATCGAGGCGATCGCCGAGCGCATGGACTGGAAGCTCGACCTCTATGCGCGCGTTGCGGGGTCGCTGGCGCCGCACGCGATCGTGGCGAGCAACACCTCGGGGCTGTCGATCACGACGCTGAGCCAGGCGCTGCCCGAGGCGGTGCGGCCGCGCTTTTGCGGCATCCACTTCTTCAACCCGCCGCGCTACATGGCGCTGGTGGAGCTGATCGCCACGCCGGCCACCGAGCCGCGCGTGCTCGACGAGCTGGAGACCTTCGTCACCACGACCCTGGGCAAAAGCGTGGTGCGGGCGAAGGACACGCCCAACTTCATCGCCAACCGCGTGGGCATCGCCGGCATGCTCGCCACGATGAAGGAGGCGCAGGCCTTCGGTCTTTCCTACGACGTGGTGGACGACCTGACGGGCAAGAAGCTCGGCCGGGCCTCCTCGGGCACCTTCCGCACCGCCGACGTGGTGGGCCTGGACACGATGGCCCACGTCATCAAGACGCTGCAGGACACGCTGGGCGAGGGCAGCGGCGCGGGTGACCCCTTTGCCGGCAGTTACGGCACGCCGCCGGTGCTGGCGGGCCTGCTGGAGAAGGGAGCGCTCGGCCAGAAGACGGGCGCGGGCTTCTACAAGAAGGCGGGCAAGGACATCCTGCGGCTGGATGCGGCCACGGGCGAGTACGTGGCCGCGGGTGGCAAGGCCGATCCGATCGTCGAGCGCATGCTCAAGAAGCCGCCGGCCGAGCGGCTCAAGCTGCTGCGCGAGAGCACGAACCCGCAGGCGCAGTTCCTTTGGGCGATCCTGCGCAACGGCTTTCACTACGCGGCCGTGCACCTGGAGTCGATTGCCGATTGCGCGCGCGACGTGGACTTCGCGATGCGCTGGGGCTTCGGCCTGAAGCAGGGTCCCTTCGAGCTGTGGCAGCAGGCGGGGTGGAAGCAGGTGGCCGATTGGGTGCAGGCCGACATCGAAGCCGGCAAGGCGCTGTGCGCGGCGCCGCTGCCGAAATGGGTGTTCGAGGGGCCGGTGGCCGAGCGTGGCGGCGTGCACACGCCCGAGGGCTCGTGGAGCCCTTCGAACCAGGCCTGGGTGCCGCTGTCGGAGCTGCCCGTCTACCGCCGCCAGGCCTTCCGCGAAAACGTGGCGGGCGCGGGGGCGGTCGATGCGTTGTCCAGTGGCACCGAGCTCTTCCGCAACGACGAGATCCGCGTCTGGACGCTCGACGGCGAGGTGGTGATCGCGAGCATCACGGCCAAGCTGCACCTCATCAGCCCAACGGTGGGCGAGGGCCTGATGAAGGCGCTCGAGATCGCCGAGGGCGGCTACGCCGGGCTCGTGATCTGGTCGCCCGACGACGTCTTCTCCGCCGGGGCGAACCTGGAGGCGCTGATGCCGGTCTTCATGAAGTCCGGCGCCAAGGGCATCGCGCCCGAGCTCAAGCGCTTCCAGGACTTCATGCTGCGCATGCGCTACGCACAGGTGCCGGTGGTCAGCGCCATCCGAGGCATCGCGCTGGGCGGGGGCTGCGAGCTCGCCATCTACAGCGCGCGCCGTGTGGCGGCGATGGAGTCCTACATGGGCTTCGTCGAGGTGGGCGTGGGGCTGGTGCCGGGGGCGGGTGGCCTGGCCTACGTCGCGCGCCGGGCTTCCGAGATGGCATCGGCCGGAAAGGCCAACGCCGACGTGCTCAAGTTCGTCACCGAGGGCTTCACGAGCGCGGCGATGGCCAAGGTCGGCACGAGCGCGATCGAGTCGCGCGAGTTGGGCTACCTGCTGGAGTCCGACGTGATCGTGCCGCACAAGGACGAGCTGCTGCACGTGGCCGCGGCGCAGGTGCGCTCGATGGCTGAAAGCGGCTGGCGAGCCCCGCCGCGTGCGCAGATCCGCGTGGCCGGGCGCAGCGGCATCGCCACGATCCAGGCGCAGCTGGCCAACATGCGCGACGGTGGCTTCATCAGTGCGCACGACTTCCACCTCGCCTCGCTCATCGCCGAGGTGGTGTGCGGCGGCGCGGTGGACGCGGGCTCGGTCGTCAACGAGGAGTACCTCATGGCGCTGGAGCGCAAGCACTTCTGCGGCCTGCTGAACCACCCCAAGACCCAGGAACGGATCATGGGCATGCTCTCCACCGGCAAGCCGGTGCGCAACTGAAGGCGGGAGACCCGAACATGAGCAAGCAAGTGCAAGACGCCTACATCGTCGCCGCCACCCGCACCCCGATCGGCAAGTCCGGGCGCGGCTACTTCCGCCACACGCGCCCGGACGACCTGCTCGTGGCCGCCGTGAGAAGCGCCCTGGCGCAGGTGCCCACGCTCGATCCGAAGGCCATCGAAGACGCCGTGGTGGGCTGCAGCTTCCCCGAGGCCGAGCAGGGCGTGAACATGGCCCGCGTGGCGATGGTGCTGGCCGGGCTGCCGCACACGGTGGGCGGTGTCACCATCAACCGCTTCTGTGCCTCGGGGCTGACTGCCGTGCAGATGGCCGCCGACCGCATCCGCGTGGGCGAGGCCGACGTGATGATCGCCGGTGGTGCCGAGAGCATGAGCATGGTGCCGATGAGCGGCAACAAGCCCTCCTTCAACCCGGAGGTCTTCGCGCGCGACGAGAACGTGGGCATTGCCTACGGCATGGGCCTGACGGCCGAGAAGGTGGCCACGCAGTGGAAGGTCTCGCGCGAGCGGCAGGATGCCTTCGCGCTCGCCTCCCACCAGAAGGCGCTGGCGGCGATTGCCGCGGGCCAGTTCAAGGACGAGATGACGCCGGTGACGGTGTTCGATCGCCTGCCCGACCTGGCCACGGGCGAGGTCACCACGAAGACGCGTACGGTGGACGTCGACGAGGGCCCGCGCGCCGACACCACGCTGGAGG
>CAILKA010000240.1 GCA_903834645.1 uncultured beta proteobacterium | reverse complement strand
CGCGCGCGTGATCAGCAGGTAGGTGTTGGCGTCGAAGTACTCGCTGAACTTGTCGCCCTGGTGGCGCAGGTAGCTCTCGATCTGGAACTCGATGTCCTGCGTGCTGTAGGCGAGTTCGGCCGCGCGCAGCGCGCGGCCGAACTTCTGCTCCATCGCGTCGTCCGACAGGTAGGTGATGTGGCCGATCATCCGCGCCACGCGCAAGCCGCGCTTGGGGATGACGCCGTGCGCGTAGAAGTGGCCGCCGTGGAAGTCGGGGTCGGTGATGATGGCCCGGCGCGCGACCTCGTTGAAGGCGATGTTCTGTGCCGAAAGGTTCGGCGCCGAGGCGATGGCCGCACAGTGGCGCACCCGCTGCGGGTGGCGCGGCGTCCACGACAGCGCCTGCATGCCCCCGAGGCTGCCGCCGATCACGGCGGCGAGCTGCGCGATGCCCAGCCGGTCGAGCAGCCGCGCCTGCGCGTCGACCCAGTCCTCCACCGTGACCACCGGAAAGTCCGCGCCCCAGGCACGACCGGTGGCCGGGTTGGTCTGCAGCGGCCCGGTGGATCCGAAGCACGAGCCCGGGTTGTTCACGCCGATGACGAAGAAGCGGTCGGTGTCCAGCGGCTTGCCCGGGCCCACGAGGTTGTCCCACCAGCCCTCGCTGCGCGGCTGGCCGGGGTAGGTGCCAGCCACGTGATGACTCGCGTTGAGGGCGTGGCACACGAGCACGGCGTTGCTGCGCTGGGCATCGAGCGTGCCGTAGGTCTCGTAGCTCAGCGTGTAGTCGGGCAGCACCGCGCCGCTGCGCAACGGCAGCGGCTCGCTGAAGTGCATCTGCTGCGCGGTGACGTCGCCGATGGAGGCCATGAAAAGCAAAACCCGGCGCCGCTGCAGGCGGACACCGGGTGCGAGGTGCCCGGCTTTAGCGGCATTTGTGGAGCGCCCGCAATCCGGAGCAAATCGGCGCTTGAGGCTTCAGTATAGCCAGCACGGCGGGCAGCCGCCGTGCCTGCCACAATGGGGCATGACCCTATGCCTTGCGCCGCGCGGCTGCGCCCTGCACCTCCTGTGCACGGGTGCGCCGGCTCCTTCATCCGCTGTCGTCCGGCTCCGGGGCCGTCGGACGGTGGCGGCCGTGGTGGTCGCCGCCCTGGCCTGCGCGACAGGCGCTGTCCAGGCCGACGAGCCGGCGCCCCGCTGGGAGGTGGGCGTGGTGGCCTTCGGCGTGTCGCAGCAGGCCTGGCCGGGTGCATCGGCGCAGGTCCGGCGGGCTTACCCGCTGCCCTACGCCTTCTACCGCGGGCCAGTGCTGCGGGTGGACCAAGACACCGTGGGCCTGCGGGCGATGAAGACGCCCGGATTCGAGCTCGACGTCGGCTTTGCCGGAGCCTTCGGGTCGCGCGCGCAGGACATCCCCGCGCGCCGCGGCATGCCCGACCTGGGCACGCTCGTGGAGTTCGGCCCGCGCGGCACCTGGCAGCTCGGCCGCTCCGGGTCGGGCACGCGCTGGCAGTTCGAATTGCCCCTGCGAGGCGTCTTCGACGTGGACGCGCGCGGTGCCTCGCGCGGCTTCACGCTCGAGCCGCGCCTGGAGGCCCAGAACCTGGATGTCGCGGGCTGGAAGATGACGACCTCCGCCAGCGTGCTCCTTGGCGACCAGCGCATCAACGACACCGTCTTCGGCGTGGACCCCCGCTATGCGACCGCCGCGCGCCCAGCCTGGGAAGGCCGCCCGGGCCTCGTGGCCTGGCGCCTGAGCTTCAGCGCCTCGCGCGCCCTCTCCCCCTCGTGGCACCTCTTCACCTTCGCCCGTGCCGACAACGTCTCGGGCGCGGCCAACTTCGGCAGCCCGCTGGTCGAGCGCCGCATCGGGGTGACGGCGGGCGCCGGGTTGCGCTGGACGATGCTGCAGTCCCGGCGCGCCGAGAACCCCTGAGCGCATCGGGATAAACGACCCTGGCGGCAGGGGTTCGCCCCGCCTAGCATCGCCGCGCGGGTGAAGCCGCGGGGGGCGTGCATGCAAGCCTGGACAGACCGCCTGGAGAAGGCCTTGCCGATGCGCCATGCGGCCTGGGCACTGTGCGTGGCCGGCGCCATCGTGGCGGGCGCCTGGTGGCTGGCGAGCCCCAGCGGCACCGCGCTGGCTCTGGCACTCGTGCTGGGCGCCCTGGCGGCGCTGGGCTGGCGCGACGTGCAGCAGACGCGCCACGCGGTCTTGCGCAACTACCCGGTGATCGGGCATCTGCGCTTCCTGCTGGAGTTCATCCGGCCCGAGATCCGCCAGTACTTCGTGGAAAGCGACCACGAGCAGGCGCCGTTCTCGCGCCAGCAGCGCTCGCTCGTCTACCAGCGCGCCAAGGGTGAACCCGACAAGCGCCCCTTCGGCACGCAGCTGGACGTGCACGCCGCCGGCTACGAGTGGCTCAACCACTCGATGGCACCCACGCAGCTGGCCAGCCACGACTTCCGGGTGCTGGTGGGCGAGGGGCGCGCACAGCCCTACAGCGCCAGCGTCTTCAACATCTCCGCGATGAGCTTCGGTGCGCTGAGCGCCAACGCCATCCTCGCGCTCAACGCGGGCGCCAGGCGCGGGGGCTTCGCGCACGACACGGGCGAGGGCTCGATCAGCGAGCACCACCGCGTGCACGGCGGCGACCTCGTCTGGCAGATCGCCTCGGGCTACTTCGGCTGCCGGCGCGACGACGGCAGCTTCTGCCCCGAGCGCTTCCAGGCCCAGGCGCGCGAGCCTCAGGTGCGCATGATCGAGGTCAAGCTGAGCCAGGGCGCCAAGCCCGGGCACGGGGGCGTGCTGCCCGGCTCGAAGGTCACGCCCGAGATCGCCGCCGCGCGCGGAGTGCCCGCGGGCGTGGACTGCATCAGCCCGGCGCGCCACAGCGCCTTCTCCACGCCGCTGGAGCTGCTGGCCTTCATCGAGCGGCTGCGCGAGCTGTCGGGGGGCAAGCCCACGGGCCTGAAGCTGTGCGTGGGGCACCCCTGGGAGTGGTTCGCCATCGCGCGCGCCATGCTCGAGACGGGGGTGGTGCCCGACTTCATCGTCGTCGACGGCGCAGAGGGCGGGACGGGTGCCGCGCCGCTGGAGTTCACCGACCATGTGGGCGCGCCGCTGCAGGAGGGGCTGCTGCTCGTGCACAACACGCTGGTGGGGCTGGGCCTGCGCCCGCGCGTGCGCATCGGGTGCGCGGGCAAGATCGTCAGCGCCTTCGACATCGCGCGCGCCATGGCGCTCGGGGCGGATTGGTGCAACGCTGCGCGCGGCTTCATGTTCGCCCTGGGCTGCATCCAGGCGCAGACCTGCCACACGGGGCGCTGCCCCACGGGGGTGACGACCCAGGATCCCGTGCGCCAGCGGGCGCTGGTCGTGCCCGACAAGGCCGAGCGGGTGTACAGCTTCCACCGGCACACGTTGCAGGCGCTGCAGGAACTGGTGCAGGCTGCCGGGCTGGAGCACCCCCGCCAGATCACGGCCGCGCACATCGTGCGGCGCCGGGCCGACCACCAGGTGCAGCTGCTGTCCAACCAGCTCACCTTCGTCAGGCCGGGCCAGCTGCTCGAGGCCATTGCCGGACATGCCGACTGGCCCTCCGCCGCCTTCTCCACCTATTGGCCGCGTGCGCGGCCCGACCGCTTTGCGCCGGTGGAGCCCTGAGGCCGGGACCGCGCGAGGTCAGCCCGGGGCGACGCTGGCGAGCAGGTCGATGACGCGGTCGTCGGGGCCGGGCGTGCAGGTCTCCTGCAGCGGCTCCCAGCCCTCGCGCACCACCAGCTGGGACTCCCGCAGGCAGAACTCGATCCGCTTCGAGCGGGGCTCGACCTGGCGCACGAAACGCTCCAGCGACTGCGGCATCACGACGCGGTAGCGCCAGGCCAGCAGGTCCTCCTGCGGGTGGTCGTCCTCGCGCACCCAGCGCACGAAGGCGGCCAGCGGGCGCAGCGGCGGCCAGGCGAGCCCGAACACCGTCGGCTCGAAGCCCTGCGTGCGCAGCCATGCCTGGGCCTGCTCCCGGGCGTCGCCGGCAGCGGCCACGCCGCCCCAGGCCGCGGCCATCAGCTCGGCCACCCACTGGTTGCAGTTCTGGTGGCGCACCGAGAAGGCGTGCGCGTTGGCGCTGTAGCTCGCACCGAGCAGGCGCAGCGCGAGCGCGTCGTCACGCGCGGCCTGGGCCAGTGCCCGGCTGGCTGCAGGGCCGGGCAGCACCACCACGAGCTGCGGCCCGTGAGCCGCCTCGTTGCCGGCGAGAAAGGCAGCCAGGCCCTGGTCGAAGACGCGCGGCCGACCCTCGTCGCAGGCGAAGTAGAGCTGGCGCACGGTCCACGCGCCATCGGGATGGGCACGCACGCTCAGCCCGGCGTGCGAGTAGCGCTGGCCGAACAGGCGCAGGTCCAGGCCCGCACGGGCCACCAGGGCCACCGGTGCGTCGTGCCGCGCCAGTTCCTGCCGCACGGCGGCCGCCACGCGCAGCGCCTGCGCCAGGCGCGCTGCCTCGGGGGCGGTGCTTGCCTCGCAGGTCTGGGGCCAGGATCCGGCCCGGGCCACTAAGGCCGCCGAGCAGGCCAGCGCCATCAGGGCCAGCCGCCAGCCCGGCGGGCGCCACGCGCGGGTTGCGCGCGCCGGCGCCACGCTCAGAGCGCCAGCGCCCGCGTGCGCAGCTCCCCCAGGCCCTCCTCGCGCAGTGCGAGGAAGAAGGCACGTGGGGGCTCGCCATGCGCGAACTCGAAGCCCTGGGGCAGTTCACGCACGTGGATCGGGTCGCCCGCGGCAATCGAGGCCGCCTGCACGGTACGTGCCGGCAGCACGAGCTGCAGGATGGCGTCGGCATCGCGATCGGCCGGCGGGCTGGCGTCCCGGCTGGCCACCCGCTCCAGGCGCATGGCCCACAGGCCGGCGCCGCCAGGCTGCGGGGCGAGCGCGACCACCCGGTACAGGCCCTGGGCCACTCGGCCCGAGCGGGTGGAGCTGTCACTGACGCTCTGCACGGAGGCGGACAGGCTGCCCACCGAGGCAGATGCCCCTTCGGAAGAGGCCCAGGAGGCGGAACTCGCCGCCCACGCCACGGGGCTCCACGCCCCCAGGGTGAGGGCGCCGCCCAGCGCCCCGGCCGCCAGGACCAGGCTCAGCGGGCGCCTGCGCCGACGACCGGCGCGCGGATCGGCCAGGTCAGGAACGGATCGGAGGGATCGCATGGGGCAGGGTTCCCGTGAGACGAGCTGCAACGCCAGGTTTCAGGCCCGCGGAGGCAGCGTCTCCACAAAGCTCGGGCGCGCGGCGAGCTTGTCGGACAGGCGGGCAAGATTGGCGTGGCGCGCGCGCCAGTCGATGAGGGGGAAGCGGAAGTCCAGGTAGCCCAGCGCGCAGCCGGTGGCGATGTCGGCCAGCCCGAAGGCGTTGCCGGTGCACCAGGGCTTGTCGGCCAGGCTCGTGGACAAGGCCGCCAGCGTGCCGTCCACGCGGCTCATCTGGCGGTCGATCCAGGCCTGGCTGCGCTGCTCGGCCGTGCGGCCGGCCCAGATCGACTCCATGCGCGCGAGGATGCTCGCGTCCAGGATGCCGTCGGCCATCGCCTCCCAGGTGCGGCACTCGGCGCGCTCGCGGCCCGAGGGCGGAATCAGCCGGCCCACGGGCGACAGGGCGTCGAGGTACTCCACGATCACGCGCGAGTCGAAGATCGACTCGCCCGCCTCGGTGACCAGGCAGGGCACCTTGCCCAGCGGGTTGGACTGCAGGATCTCCTGGCTGTTCCATACGTCGGTGAGCATGAGCTGGAAGTCGAGCTTCTTCTCGGCCATCACGATGCGCACCTTGCGCACATAGGGGCTGGTCAACGCGCCGATGAGTTTCATCTTGGTCGGGGGTGGCCGGTGTGCGGCCCGTCAGGGAATGCCCGCATTCTAGGCGTGAGGCCTCTCAGGCCTGTCGCGTGAAGTCCACGCCGGCCGGGCGGCCCGGCAACGCCAGCTCCACCGTGGCGGGCGCCCCGCGCGCCACGATCCGCCCGCCACGCACCACCGCCAGGCGCGCCGCGCGCAACCGGATGGCCTCGGCTGGCGAGCGCGCCTGCAGCAGCACGAAATCGGCCCGGCAGCCGGGCGCCAGGCCGTAGCCCTCCAGCCCCAGGATGCGAGCCGGGTTGACCGTCACGGCGTCGAAGCACGCCCGCATGCCGGCCTGCGAGGTCATCTGCGCCACGTGCAGCCCCATCTGGGCGACCTCCAGCATGTCGGCCGAGCCCAGCGAGTACCACGGGTCCATCACGCAGTCATGGCCGAAGGCCACCGTCAGCCCGGCGGCCATGAGCTCGGGCACGCGCGTCATGCCGCGGCGCTTGGGGTAGGTGTCGTGGCGGCCCTGGATCGTGATGTTGATGAGCGGGTTGGCCACCGCCGACAGCCCGGCTTCGGCCATCAGCGGGATGAGCTTGCTCACGTAGTAGTTGTCCATCGAGTGCATGGACGTGAGATGCGAGCCGTTCACGCGCCCGTGCAGGCCCAGGCGTTGCGCCTGGAACGCCAGCGTCTCCACGTGGCGCGAGAGCGGGTCGTCGGTCTCGTCGCAGTGCATGTCCACGCGCAGCCCGCGCGCAGCGGCGATCTCGCACAGCAGCCGCACGCTCTCGGCGCCGTCGGCCATGGTGCGCTCGAAGTGCGGGATGCCCCCCACCACGTCCACGCCCAGGTCGAGCGCGCGCTCGAGGTTGGCCAGCGCCCCAGGGCTGCGCAGCACGCCGTCTTGCGGAAAGGCCACGAGCTGCAGGTCGAGATACGGTCGCACCCGCTCCTTCACGTGCAGCAGCGCCTCCACCGCCAGCAGCCGCGCGTCGCACACATCCACGTGCGAGCGAATCGCCAGCAGCCCTCGCGCCACGGCCCAATCGCAGTAAGCGAGCGCTCGCTCCACGACCGCTTCCTGGGTCAGGTGAGGCTTGAGCTCGCCCCACAGCGCGATGCCCTCGAGCAGCGTGCCGCTCTCGTTGACGCGCGGCAGCCCGTAGCTGAGCGTCGCGTCCATGTGGAAGTGGGCGTCGACGAAGGGCGGGCTCAGGAGGAAGCCCTGGGCGTCGAGCTGCGGCACGCCTTCGGGTGCGGCAAGGGCTGGGCCGACGGCAGCGATGCGCCCGGCTTGCACCAGCAGGTCGATCTCGGAGCGCCCGTCGGGCAGCGTGGCGTGGCGGACGAGCAGGTCCACGGCGCTTGGCGGGTGCGTCACTTGGTGCCGAAGATGCGGTCGCCCGCGTCACCGAGGCCCGGCATGATGTAGCCGTGGTCGTTGAGCTGGCGGTCGATGGCCGCGGTGTAGACGGGCACGTCCGGGTGGTGGGCGTGGAAGTTCGCCAGGCCCTCGGGTGCGGCCAGCAGGCACACGAAGCGGATCGACTTCGGGCGCGTCTCCTTCAGGCGCTCCACCGCCGCCACGGCCGAGTTGCCGGTGGCCAGCATCGGGTCGAGCACGATCGCGTCGCGCTCGTGCATGTCGTGGGGCATCTTGAAGTAGTACTCCACCGCCACGAGCGTCTTGGGGTCGCGATACAGGCCCACGTGGCCCACGCGCGCGCTGGGCACGACTTCGAGCATGCCGTCCAGGAAGCCCACCCCGGCGCGCAGGATCGCGACGAACACCGTCTTCTTGCCGTCGATGACCGGGGCCATCGTGCGCTCCAGCGGCGTCTCGATCTCCACCATCTGCACCGGCATGTCGCGCGTGACCTCGTAGGCCATGAGCATGCTCACCTCGTGCATCAGGCGCCGGAAGCTGCTCGTGCTGCGGTCCTTCTCGCGCATCAGCGTGAGCTTGTGCTGCACGAGCGGGTGCGAGACGACGTGCACGGCCGCCGGGGAATCGGTGGAAGGGTGGGTCATCGGGTGTCCTCGTTTGCCTGTGCGTGGGCCCGTGCGAATCACCGCGCAGGCGCCCAATCCAGAGCATATAGTGACAACCACATGGATGCACCTCGCCCCGACCTGCTGCGCCACGTGCTGAGCGTGGTCGTGATCGGCCTGCTGATCGCCGGCACGCTGTGGACGCTGTTGCCTTTCGTGGGGGCGCTGGTGTGGGCCACGCTGCTCGTGGTGGCCACCTGGCCGCTGATGCGCAGCCTGGAGCAGCGCCTGGGCGGGCGGCGCGGCTGGGCGGTGGCGGTCATGACGCTCGGGCTCGTGGCGCTGGTCGCGCTGCCGCTGGGCTTGGCCATTGCCACGCTCGTGCAGCACGTGGGCGAGATCGTCGAGGCGGTGCGTGCGCTCACTCAGCTGCGCCCGGACAGGATCCCCGAGTGGCTGGCGCAGGTGCCGGTGGCCGGCCCGAAGCTCGTGGAGGCCTGGGCGCGGCTCGTGGAGGCCGGCCTCGAGCCGCTCCTGAAGAGCGCCGCCCCCTATGCCGGGCGCGCCGCCACCGCGCTGGCCGGGCAGCTCGGCACGCTCGGGACACTCGGGCTGCAGCTGCTGCTGATGGTGGTCATGGCGGCCCTGCTGTACGCGCAGGGCGAGGCGGCGGCCACCATGATGCTGCGCCTGGGGTCGCGCCTGGGCGGTGAGCGCGGCGAGGCGGCGGTCATGCTCGCCGGGGGGGCGATTCGCGGGGTGGCGCTGGGGGTGGGCGTGACGGCCATCGTGCAGTCGGTGCTCGGCGGCCTGGGCCTGGCGCTGGCCGGGGTGCCCTTCGCCGGGCCGCTCACGGCGCTGATGCTCGTGCTGTGCATCGCGCAGATCGGCCCCGTGCCGGTGCTGCTCGTGGCTTGCGGCTGGCTGTGGTGGACCGGTGCAACGGGCTGGGCCCTGGCGCTGCTCGTCTGGTCGGCGGTGGTGGGCACGCTCGACAACGTGCTGCG
>CAILKA010000239.1 GCA_903834645.1 uncultured beta proteobacterium | reverse complement strand
CCACGGCCGATGGCGACAAGCGGCTGCTGCTGCAGATCTTCAGCCAGCCGCTGCTCGGGCCGGTGTTCTTCGAGTTCATCCAGCGCAAGAAGGACACGGGCTTCGGCGAAGGCAACTTCAAGGCACTGTTCGAAAGCCTGGAGCGCGATCAGCTCCGCCGCGCCGCGATCGGCACCGAACACGCTTCGGCCGCCTGAGCAGCCTGCACAAACGGGGGAGCATGCGATGACGATCCAGCGCATCCACCACGTGGCCTACCGCTGCCGCTCGGCCAAGGAGACGGTGGAGTGGTACGGGAAGCACCTGGACATGAACTTCGTGCTCGCCATCGCCGAGGACCAGGTGCCCTCGACCAAGGCGCCCGACCCGTACATGCACGTGTTCCTGGACGCCGGCCAGGGCAATGTGCTGGCCTTCTTCGAGCTGCCGAACTCCCCGCCGATGGGCCGCGACGCCAGCACGCCCGAGTGGGTGCAGCACATCGCCTTCAAAGTGGACAGCCTGGCCACGCTGCACGCCACGAAGCAGCGGCTCACCGCCGCGGGCATCGAGGTCATTGGCCCCACCGACCACACGCTCTTCCAGAGCATCTACTTCTTCGACCCCAACGGCCACCGGCTGGAGCTGGCCTGCGACACCGCCACCGCCGAGATGAACGACAAGCTCGATGCGGTGAAGTGGGACATGCTCAAGGAGTGGGACCGCACACGCCGCGCGCCCAGGCACACGGCCTGGATGCACGAGAGGCAACCCGGCGCCGCCTGAGGCGACGCACAGCCCGGGCGTGACAGGCGGTGCGGCGCCGGCCAGCGGCGCACCTGTGTCTAGGCAAGGGTGGCCAGCAAGGCCATCAGCACTTCGTGGCGGCCCTGCGAGTACTCGCGCGTCTCGGGCCAAGTCCCCGCTGCGGCCGCCTCCAGTGCACCGCGGACCTGCGGATCCGCCAGCATGTCCCGCATGGGCCACAGGTAGGTCTTCAAGCCGAACGCGATCGCGCCACTGCGCGGCAGCTTCACCAGTGTCTGGTGCTCGGAGCGGATGAAGCCCTGCTCCAGCAGCCGTTCAGGTGTCATCGGCGGGACCATGTCCAGGGCATCGGCATGACGGAACAGCCGTGGCGACAGGTGCGGTCCCCAGTTTCGCCGCCAGACCACCCGTTCGGGCCGCATGGCGTGAAAGGCACGGTCCACCTTGGTGGCCAGGTGGGCCTCGTACTGCGGCACCACGCCCTCGTGGATCTCCCGCGTCGACCGGCCCAGGCGTGCCCGGTCGCGGCTCAGCTGGCGGTCCCGCTCCCACTGCGCGCGCAGTGCCGGGCTCTCGGGCCCCGGGTCAGGCCGGTCGAAGCAACTGCGCAAGGACCAGCCGTTTGGAAAGAGCAGAGCGCCGCTCATCAGGCGGTAGCCAACCTGGCCCAGGGCGTCGATTTCCGCCGGCAGCATGAGCAGGAAGTCCTCGGTGGCCAGCGCCGCCACGGCCACCATCGGATGCGCGCCCTGCGGCCCGACGTCGACTGCCACCCCGGTCAGGTGGCAGGCGACCCGATTGCCTTCCCGGGTGAAGGCACGTGGGTGCTCGGTCGTCAGCCACTGGACGACGCGGTCGCGCAACTCGGCTTCGGCGAGCGAGACCGTGTCCGAATCCAAGCGGTCGACCACCCAGGTGCACCGTGCCTCCAGCAGCTCCAGGCGCTGCCTGATCTGCTCGGGGTAGGTGGAGTCAATCCTCAGCCAGCTCGGGTCGCCCGCCGCATAGGCGTTCATCAGCACCGTCTGCGGTGGGGGCAGCAGGCGCTGCATGTGGTCGCCTGGCAGCGCCCGCACCTGCTCGACATCCACGGGCACGGCATCCCGCTGGATGCCCTGCGGTATGCCGTGGACAGGGCCACGACAGCCCGCCGATTCCATCAGTACTTGAAGCCCAACCGGACCTCGTAAGTGCGCGGCGCCCCGAAACTCTCCACCACGCCGCCGAAGATGTAGTCGGCGCGCATCGTGCGGTACAGCTTGTTGGTGGCGTTGAGCACGCCAGCCTGCAGATACCAGGCGTCCTTCGGAGCCGTCCAGCGCAGCGTGGCGTTCACCAGCCCGTAGGCCTCACCCTTGTTGTTCACCTGGTCCAGCGTCAGAGGAAAGATCACGCTGCTGCGATAGTTGTACTCGAGGTGGCCGCGCATCCGCCCCCCCGCCACCACGGTGCTGTAGTCCAGCCAGATCGAGCCGCTGGTCTCGGGCGTCAGCGGCAGCGGCATGCCGCTGAGATCGCGGCGGGTCGATGGCGACACGTAGTTCTTCAGTTCGCTGTCGATGAAGGCAGCAGAGAGTCCCCCGCTGAATCCCCCGCCCATGGCGAGGTCGGCTCCCACCTCGATGCCTTGCACCTTGGCCTTGGAGGCATTGTTGACGCTGACGACGAAATTGCCTGACACCGCATCCAGCACCGCGGTGCGCAGCTGCAGATCCGTGTAGTCGTAGTTGAAGGCCGATGCGCTCAGAGACAGTGCCCCCCCGAGCGTGGTGCTGCGCACGCCCAGCTCGGTGGCCACGATGCTCTCGGGCTCGAACTTCTCGATGCCGGCGCGGCCGAAGTTGAAGCCACCGCTCTTGAATCCCTTGGACACCCCGGCATACGCCATCAGCGATTTCGAAGGCGTCCACTGGAGTTGCGCCTTCGGCGTGAAGGACGAGAAGGCGACGTCACCCTTGAAATTCGCCCCGGAACGCCTGTTGGTCGCATCGCCCTTCTTCGTGTCGCGGCTGTACCGCCCGCCCAGGATGGCGGACCACTCGGGAGCCAAGCGATAGGTCAGCTGGCCGAACACGGCCTCGGAGCGGCCGTCGCTGGCCACCGTCTGCCGCGCGAACGCGCAGCTGCCCGGCACGCCACAGTTGAGGGGGCCGTACAGCAGCCAGTCGAGTGTTTCGGTGCCCTTGTCGCGGTACAGGAAGAGGCCCGCGGTCCACTCCAGGGGCCCATTGCCCTGGCTGTAGAGCTGGAACTCCTGCGACGTCGACTTCACGTCGGTGGTGGTGTCCTGGGTCTCGAGCAGGGCGCCCGTCCAGTCGACGTCGTTGCGGTCGCCGCTCTTGAAGCGCGTGACCCCGGTGATGGACTTGAAGCCGATCGAGCCGAGGTCCCAGTTCACGGTGGCCGCCAGCACGCGGGTCTCGCGCGAGCTCGTGACGGGCGAGTCCAGGCGGATGTGGCGGGGGTCGGTCCGGTGCTGGGCGGCCGTGAGGCGGTAGTCCGGGTCGCCCAGCGAGTACGGGTACAGCGGCCCGGTGATCGAGGTGTCGGTGGACACGCCGTAGCCGATCGTGCCCTTGTCGTCGGACGCCTGGGCCAGCAGGGTGAGGTCTGCCTTCTTGCCCAGCGCCACACGCAACTTGCCGCGAAAGGCCTGGAAGTCGTTGGTGTCCAGCCCCTGGCCCGTGCTCAGGTTGCGCGTGTAGCCGTCGTCCTTCGTGTAGGCCACCGCGACGCGTCCGGACACGTCATCGCTGCCGCCGCCAGCCGCCAGCTGTGTGCGGCGCAACCCGAGCGTGCCCAGGCCGACAAAGCCTTCGGCACCGGGCCGGGCGCTGGGAGCGCGCGTGACCACGTTGATGGCGCCACCTGT
>CAILKA010000238.1 GCA_903834645.1 uncultured beta proteobacterium | reverse complement strand
TTGCCGATGCCCAGCAAGCCGTACAGGTCCCACCCGACCTTGCGCCGACGGTCGATGTAGGGGCTGCGCCACTCGGTCGGGTAGTAGGCGTATTCGTCCGTGTGCGTGGCGCGCTGCGCCGGATCGTCGTAAGCCGCCACGATCTTCTGCGTGAGCGCCGACTTGGCCTCGCCCGTGAGCACCACCACCTGCCAGGGCTGGGTGTTGGTGCCCGAAGGCGCACGCGCGGCGACCTCGAGGATACGTTCGATCGTCTCGCGCGGCACGGGGTCGGGCAGGAAGGCACGCACGGAGCGGCGCGAGGTGATGGCCGCGTCCACTGCGGCGGTGCTGTCGGGGGTGGGCTCGCTCATGCCCCGCATTGTGCCGCCGGCGATTGACGCCCCAGCCACGCCCGCCACGATTGGCTGGCCAGCTCAAGCGTGCGCCGCTGGATCGCCACGGTCCGGGCCAGGTCGCGCCCATATCCACCGGCCATCGAGACGGCCACCGGCACGCCGCGCGCACGCAGCCACGCGAAGACTCGCCGGTCGCGCTCGGCCAGGCCCGCCTCGCTGAGCTTGAGCCGGCCGAGCCGGTCGTTCTCGTGCGGATCGGCACCAGCGAGGTAGAAGGCCAGCCCCGGCACGGCGGCGGCCTGACGGGCCCAGGCGCACTCGAGCGCGTGGTCGAGTGCATCGAGGTAGGGCTCGTCCGGGCAACCGTCGGGCAGCTCCACGTCCAGGTCGCCCGCCTCCTTGCGGAAGGGAAAGTTCTTCGCCCCGTGCAGCGACAGCGTGAAGACGGTCGGGTCGTCGCGAAAGATCGAGGCCGTGCCGTTTCCCTGGTGCACGTCCAGGTCGATCACGAAGACACGCAGCCCGGCGCGGCTCGACCGATGCAACCGGTGCCACTCGGTCTGCATCAGCCTCGCGGCTACCGCCACATCGTTGAAGACGCAGTAGCCCGAGCCCTTGTGGGCATAGGCGTGGTGCGTGCCACCCGCCAGGTTGGCAGCCACCCCCTCGTCGTGGAAGAGCGCGGCGCGCGCCGCAGCGATGGTGGCACCCACCGAGCGGCGCGAGCGCTCGACCATGCGCGGCGACCACGGAAATCCGATCTCGCGCTGCTGTGCGGTGGAAAGCGTGCCTTCCGCCACGGCGGTGATCCACCCCGGCTCATGCGCCAGGGCGAGTTCCCCGTCAGTGGCTGCGGGCGCCTCGTGCAGGCGCACCGCCGGCAGCGTGGCATGCACCGCCTCGCGCAGCAGCCGGTACTTAGGCATCGGAAAGGTATGACCCTCGGGCAGCGGGAGCACGAAGGCGTCGGAATGAAAGGCCCGCATGTCGGTCGGATTCTAGAGACCCCGCACTAAATTGTTGCAATGCAGCAAAAAGTGCTTGCATCCGCCGCAGCCGTCCCTATACTTCGATTCATGTTGCAGTGCAGCATTCAGTCGGTCCCTCAAAGGACCTGAGGTCTGCACGCGATCGGCTTCACCCCGTTCAACCCTAGGAGTACACCATGTCGTTCCTGACCCCCGACCAGCTCGTCGCCGCCCAGAAGGCCAACATCGAGACCCTCTTCGGCCTGACCCAGAAGACTTTCGAAGGCGTGGAAAAGCTCGTCGAGCTCAACCTCCAGGTGGCTCGCTCGACCCTTGGCGACGTGGCCCAGTCCACGCACGCCGTGCTGTCGGTGAAGGACGCGCAGGAACTGCTGTCGCTGCAGCAGGCCATGCTGCAGCCGGTGGCCGAGAAGAGCGCCGCCTACAGCCGCCACCTCTACGAGATCGCCGCCTCCACGCAAGCCGAAGTGACCAAGATCGCCGAGGCCCAGATGGTCGACGCGCAGAAGAAGATGATGTCGATGGTCGACACCGCCATGAAGAACGCGCCGGCCGGCACCGAGAACGCCACCACGCTCGTGAAGTCGGCCATGGCCGCTGCCAACAACGCCTTCGAGACGGTGCAGAAGGCCGCCCGCCAGGCCGCCGAAGTGGCCGAAGCCAACATGCAGGCCATCACCAACACGGCGCTGAAGGCCGCTGCCCAGCCGGCAGCCGCCGCCAAGGGCCGTCGCGCCTGAGGCCACGCGCAAGCGTCGCACACTGGGGAACTTCCAGCCGAAGATTTGATCGAAGAGAGTGCCGCGCGGCTTGCGTCGTGCGGCTTCTCCCTCGGAAGGTTGTCTCCTCGGAACCTCTCGAAATCCCCTTTCGAAGTTCCATTCAGGGCCTGGCGCAAGTCAGGCCCTCTTTTTTTGTGGCGGCCGCTCAGCGCACGCC
>CAILKA010000237.1 GCA_903834645.1 uncultured beta proteobacterium | reverse complement strand
GTCGATGTCCGGCGAATTGCCGTTGACGCCCGGCGCCACCATGATGCCGGCCGGGATCGACAGGCCACGCATGGTGTTGCGCTTGATGGCCTCTCGGTCGATGGCGATGGACAGGGCCTCGCGCACGCGCTTGTCCTTGAAGGGGTTCTTGCCCTTGACGTCGCTGTACTTCAGCTCCGGGCTGAACTGGTCCAGCGCGATGTAGATCGTGCGCACCTCGTGGCCGTCGACGATCTTCAGCTTGCCGTCGCCGCGCAGCCGCGCCACGTCCTGCGTCGGCAGGTCGGTGAGCATGTCCACGTCGCCCGACAGCAGGGCCGCCACGCGGGTGGGGTCGCTCTTGATGGGCGTGTAGACGACGTCCTTGACGTTGCTCGTGTGCTTGTCCCACCAGTCGTCGTTGCGCGTCATCGTCACGCGTTGCTCGGGAGTCCAGCCCGTGATGCGGTATGCGCCAGTGCCGATCGCGTTGCGCGAGGCGTAGTTCTCGTCCTTGTTCTTGTAGTCCTGTGCGTTGGCGGTGTTGTTCTTTTTCGCCCAAGCCTCGCTCATGATGAAGAAATTCACGAGGTTGCGCAGCAGGATCGGGTTCGGGCCGGACAGGATCAGGTCGACCGTGTGGCTGTCGATCTTCTTCACCTCCGACACGCCCGTGACGTAGATGCCCATCGTGCCTTGCGGCTGCTTGATGCGGCCGTAGGAAAAGACAACGTCATCGGCCGTGAAGGGCGAGCCGTCCTGGAACTTGACGTTGCGCCGCAGCTCGAACCGTACCTGGGTCGGCGAGACAAAGGTCCACTTCGTGGCCAGAGCGGGCTCGACCTCGTACTTCGCGCTGTACCGCACCAAGCCCTCGTAGGCGTGCTGCAGGATGGCGTTGGTCGTGGCGTGGTTCTGCGAGTGCGGATCCAGCGTCAGGACATCGTTCTGCGCAGCCCAGCGCAGCGTCTGGGCCTGGGCGGGGACGGCGCAGGCTGCCGCCAGGGCGGCAGCGGCCAGTAGGGTCTTCAGGGACATGCGGGTGCTCCTCGGTTGTCGGCTCCAGGGTGCAATCGTAGGGCGTCCGGGGCATCTTGCGTGCGGGGAAAGCCCGATTCCGATCACCGCGGGGGGTCAGCCGGGGCTAGAAAGCCCCACAGTCAGGCAGGAGAAGGGGTCGCAGGCGCCCAATTCGTGCGATCGAGACAGGCCGGGCGGTGGTACAGTGCGCCGCAGTCTGATCTGGTCCTTCCCGTCCCCTTGCCCCTCAGGCAAGGCGGGTCGCGATCCGCCAACCGGTGAAGCCGGGGCCGCGGAAGGTTGAGCAACCCATCGTAGCGCTGGAAACCGGCGCGAAAGTGAGCGAGAGATGATGCAGCAGTACAGGGCGAACTCGTACCTGTTCGGGGGAAACGCCCCCTACGTCGAGGAACTCTACGAGTCCTACCTCGACAACCCGGGAAGCGTCCCCGACAACTGGCGCGCCTATTTCGACAACCTGCAGCATCTTCCGGCTGTCGACGGGTCAACCAACCGGGACATGGCACATGCCCCTGTGGTGGAGAGCTTCGCCCAGCGCGCCAAGGCCAATGCCTTCGCGCTGAAGGCGAGCGAGGCCGACCTGGCGGTGGCTCGCAAGCAGGTGCATGTCCAAAGCCTCATTGCGGCGCACCGCTTCCTCGGGTCGCGCTGGGCTGACCTGGATCCGCTCAAGCGCACCGAGCGCCCGAAGATCCCGGAGCTCGAGCCCGCGTTCTACGACCTGTCCGAATCGGACATGGACATCACGTTTTCCGCGGCCAACACCTACTTCTCGAAGGCCGAGCACATGACGCTGCGGGAGATCCTGCAGGCCTTGCGCGAGACCTACTGCGGGACGATCGGCGCGGAGTTCATGCACATCACCGAGCCCACCGAGAAGCGCTGGTGGCAGGAGCGGCTCGAGAGCGTGCGCAGCAAGCCGTCCTTCAGCCCCGAGAAGAAGCGTCACATCCTGGACCGCCTGACGGCGGCCGAGGGCCTGGAGCGCTATCTGCACACCAAGTACGTGGGCCAGAAGCGCTTCTCGCTGGAAGGCGGCGAGAGCTTCATCGCGTCGATGGACGAAGTGGTGCAGCACGCCGGCGAGCGTGGCGTGCAGGAGATCGTGATCGGCATGGCGCACCGCGGCCGACTGAACGTGCTGGTCAACACGCTGGGCAAGATGCCCAAGGACCTGTTCGCCGAGTTCGACCATACAGCCCCCGAAAACCTGCCGGCCGGCGATGTGAAGTATCACCAGGGCTTCTCGAGCGACGTCAGCACGCCCGGCGGCCCGGTGCACCTGAGCCTGGCGTTCAACCCTTCGCACCTGGAGATCGTCAACCCGGTGGTGGAGGGCTCGGTC
>CAILKA010000236.1 GCA_903834645.1 uncultured beta proteobacterium | reverse complement strand
GGCGAGCTGGCAGTCGTCGCAGCCGTAGATGCGGTTGCCCATGGCCGCCCGCAGCTGCGGGTCGATCGGGCCGTCGTGCTCGATCGTGAGGTACGAGATGCAGCGCCTGGCGTCGAGCCTGTAGGGCGCGACGATGGCACGTGTCGGGCAGGCGTCCAGGCACGCGGTGCAGCTGCCACAGTGGGCCGAGACAGGGGGCGTCGGGGGCAGCTCCAGGTCGACGAAGAGCTCGCCCAGGAAGAACATCGAGCCCGCCTCGCGATGCAGCGCCAGGGTGTGCTTGCCGCGCCAGCCCAGGCCGCTGCGCGCCGCGAGCTCGACCTCGAGCACCGGCGCGGAGTCGACGAAGGCGCGGTGCCCGAGCGGGCCCACGGCCTGCGCCAGGCGCTCGCCGAGCCGCGCGAGCCGGCTGCGCAGCACCTTGTGGTAATCGCGGCCCCTGGCATACACGGACACCACCGCCTGCCCCGGATCGGCCAGCCGCGCCCGCTCGGTCTCGCCCCAGTCATCGCGGGCATCTCGAGGCAGGTAGTCCATGCGCGCCGTGATCACGCTCACCGTGCCGGGCACGAGCTCGGCCGGCCGCGCGCGCAGCAACCCGCGCTCGGCCATCCACTGCATCGAGCCGTGGAAGCCCGCGGCCAGCCACTCGCGCAGGCCCGGCTCGGCCGAAGAGAGCTCGATGCCCGCCACCCCGATCTGGGAGAATCCGAGCTCGTCAGCCCATTGCCGCAGCTGCGCGACGAGCTGCGGCCCATCCGGGGCGCGGGGTGCGGTCATGACAGGGATTCTAGGAACGCGGCAACTGCACTGGCCCGACGAGGCCGGCTGCGCCGCCAGCGCTGTCCGGCTTGCAGGGTGCGCGGCGCTGCACGATGCCTTCGTCACGCTCGAGGGGCCGCTGGGCGCCGGCAAGACCACCTTCGTGCGGCACCTGCTGCGCGCGCTGGGTGTGGTCGGGCGCATCAAGAGCCCGACCTACACCGTGCTGGAGCCCCATGAGGCCGGCGCCCTGCGGATCGCGCACCTGGACTTCTACCGCTTCAGTGACCCGCGCGAATGGGAGGACGCAGGCCTGCGCGATGTCTTCGCCCAGCCGGGGCTCAAGCTTGCGGAGTGGCCCGAACGGGTTCAGGGCTGGCTCCCTCCTCCTGACCTGCGGCTGCGCATCGCGCCGGTTTCCGAGGAGCGCAGCGAGCCGTCCGGCGAAGGCTTCGGAGACGATGCGCGCGAGGTACTGGCCCAGGCCCTGACCCCGCGTGGCCTGGACCTGCTCCAGGCATGGGCGCCCGCCAGCGCCAGCAAGGAACCCGATGCGAGCTAGGTCTGGGCCCGCGCATGAGATCCGGCCCGATGGGCAGGGCGAGTATTCACGCCGTGACTGGCTGCGCACCTCGGCGCAAGGCGGAGGCTGGCTGCTGCTCTCACTGGGCGCTGCGGCACCCGCACAGGCCGCTGCCCTGGTCGCAGTGCGGCTGTGGCCTTCGGCCGACTACACGCGCCTGACGCTCGAGTCCGACGGGCCCCTGGTGGCCAGCCATCTGCTGGAGCCCGGGCCCGCGCCCAGGCTTGTGATCGAGATCCAGGGCCTGGCACTCGAGCCGGGGCTGCAGGAGCTGGTGGGCAAGGTGCGCCCCGACGATCCGCACATCGCGGGCGTGCGTTTGCTCCCCGCCGCGGCTGGCTCCACGCGCGTGATCCTGCAGCTCAAGCAGCCCGTGCGGCCGCAGCAGTTCAGCCTGGCGCCGGTGGCGCCCTACCAGCATCGCCTCGTCTGGGACCTCTACCCCACGCAAGCGCCCGATCCGCTGATGGCCCTGCTGCGCGAGCGTGAGGCCGCCCGACAGGCGGGCCCAGCGGGCACGCTCCCGCCCCAGGCGCCGTCCGGGGCAGACTCGGCGCCGGACGCGCTGGGCGACTTCCTCGAACAGCTCAACCGGCTGGTGGTGATCGCCGTGGATGCCGGCCATGGGGGGGAGGATCCAGGGGCGATCGGGCCCACGGGGCTGCGGGAGAAGGACGTGACACTGGCCGTCGCGCGGCTGCTCAAGCAGCGGCTGGACGCGCAGCCGGGCGTGCGCGCCGTGCTGACGCGCGACGGTGATTACTTCGTGCCGCTGCACGAGCGTGTGCGCAAGGCGCGACGCGTGCAGGCCGATCTGCTGGTGTCGGTGCACGCCGATGCCTTCATGCGGCGCGAGGCGCGCGGCGCCAGCGTCTACGCGCTGTCCACGGGTGCTGCCACGAGCGTGGCGGCCCGCTGGATGGCCGAGCGCGAGAACGCAGCCGATGCGGTGGGCGGGCTCAACCTGGCCACCGCGCGCGACCCGCAGCTCCTGGCCGCCATGCTCGACATGAGCACGAGCGCGCAGATCCGCGACAGCCTGGGCATCGGGCGGACGGTGCTCGATCAGCTTGCACGCGTGGGCCGGTTGCACAAGCCCTCGGTGGAGCAGGCTGGGTTTGCCGTGCTCAAGGCTCCGGACATCCCCAGCATCCTGGTGGAGACGGCCTTCATCTCCAACCCGCAGGAGGAGGCCTTGCTGCGCGACCCCGAGCACCAGGCCCGCCTCGCCGAGGCACTGGCGGACGCGATCCGCCGCCATTTCACGCGGCGCCCACCGACCGGCCGGCGCCGCACGGTCTAGCCTGCCTGTGCGCGCGAGGCCGCCTGGCGCATCGCTGCCTGGCGAGCACGCCACGCGCCGTACATCGCGAGCAGGCCCGGTACGATGACCAGGGCCCAGATGATCTTGCTCAGGTTGGCCTTCACCCAGGCGAGGTTGCCGAACCAGTAGCCCGCCAGCGTCAGGCCCACCACCCACAGCAAGGCACCGCCCACGTTGAAGGCCGTGAAGCGCGCGCGGTTCATCTCGGCCACGCCGGCCACGAAAGGCGCGAAGGTGCGGATGAAGGGCATGAATCGCGCGATCACGATCGTGATGCCGCCGTAGCGCTCGTAGAAGCCGTGCGCCTGCTCGAAGGCGCGGCGGTTGAACAGCCGCGACTGCTCCCAGCTCCAGACCCGCACCCCCACACGGCGCCCGATGAGGTAGTTCGTCTGGTCGCCCAGGATTGCGGCGGCCAGCAGCAGCACCATGATCAGCGGCAGGCTCATCAGCCCCAGCCCGCACAGCGCACCGACGACGAAGAGCAGCGAGTCGCCCGGCAGGAAGGGCATCACGACCACACCCGTCTCGACGAAGACGATGGCAAACAGCAGCGCGTACACCCACGGGCCGTAAGCCTGCACGAATGCGGCCAGGTGACGGTCCACGTGCAAGATGAAATCCACGAGAAAGGCGACCAGGTCCATGGACAGGATTATCGACGCCGGGCTGCGGGCCTGACCCGCCGGGCGACTTGGGCTGTCTTCCTACAATGGCCCGGATGCAACCTCTTGCTGGCGCCACTCCCCGACGGCCGATCCTCGAGCTCCCCGACGATCTCGTGAGCCAGATCGCGGCCGGCGAGGTCGTCGAACGCCCGGCTTCGGTGGTGCGCGAACTCGTGGACAACGCGCTCGACGCGGGCGCGCGCCACGTGGTGGTGCGGCTGGGCGGCGGGGGCGTGCGGGCGATTGCGGTCGAGGATGACGGCGGCGGCATTCCGGCGGCCGAGCTGCCCCTGGCCCTGCGCCGGCATGCCACCAGCAAGATCGCCAGCCTCGACGAGCTCGAGCGGGTGGCGACGATGGGCTTTCGCGGCGAGGCGCTGGCGGCCATCGCGAGCGTGGCGGAGCTCACGATCACGAGCCGCACGCCCGACATCGCACAGGCCTGGCAGCTCGATGCGCGCAGCGGCGAGCTGCGGCCGGCCGCGCGCGCGGTGGGCACGACGGTGGAGATGCGCGAGCTCTTCTTTGCCACGCCTGCGCGGCGCAAGTTCCTGCGCACCGAGGCCACCGAGGCGGCCCACTCGCTGGAAGCCGTGCGCCGGCACGCGCTGGCGCGGCCCGACGTGGCCTTTGCGGTGTGGCAGGAGGGCAGGCTCGCGGCGCAGTGGCGCGCCGGCACAGCCGAGCAACGCCTGGCCGATGTGCTGGGCGAGGCCTTCATCGCGGACAGCGTGGCGCTGGCGACACCGGCCGGGCCGCTGGCCCTGATGGGGCGCGCCGGTCGGCCGGAGGCGGCGCGCGCACGCGCCGACACGCAATACCTCTACGTGAACGGCCGCTACGTGCGCGACCGGCTCGTGTCGCACGCGCTGCGCAGCGCCTACGAGGACCAGCTGCACGGCAGCCGCCAGCCCGCCTACGTGCTCTTCCTGCAGATCGCGCCCGAGCTCGTGGACGTGAACGTGCACCCGACCAAGATCGAGGTGCGCTTTCGCGACGGAAGGGCGGTGCACCAGGCGGTGCAGCGCGCGGTGCAGGGCGCGCTCGCGCCCACGCGCGCGGCTGCGGCTGCCGTGGCAGCGCCGCCGCCTGTCGCC
>CAILKA010000235.1 GCA_903834645.1 uncultured beta proteobacterium | reverse complement strand
CACACTGGCCGCCACAGCTGTTTCTTCCAGCGCCTGGAAAGCGGTGCGTGGGTGAGCGCCGAGCCGGTGCTGAAGGATCCGTCGACGATCTACGCCAAGCCGGCCGGCGCCCCGGAGGGAGCCCGGGAATGAGCGACGCAGCCGAGGACACCCTGGCGCGCCTGGCCGCCGTGATCGCGTCTCGCCGCGGGGGCGACCCCGAGCGCAGCTACGTGGCGCGGCTCTTCGCCAAGGGCCCGGATGCAGCGCTCAAGAAGGTGGGCGAGGAGGCCACCGAGGTCGTCATGGCGGCCAAGGATGGCGACCCGCAACGCGTCGTGGCCGAGGTGGCAGATCTGTGGTTCCACACGATGGTGGTGCTCGCCCAGCACGGCGTGGCGCCGGCTGACGTGCTGGCCGAACTGCGCCGGCGCGAGGGCTTGTCGGGGCTGGAGGAGTACGCCGCACGCAAGGCGCAGCAGCGCGAACAGGAGGGGGGATGAACGACGCCTGGAACACGGGGCAGCCGCAGCCTTCGGGCTCGCCCGAGGAGTTGCAGAGGCTCAAGACCGTGACGACGGTCGTCTACGCGCTGCAGGCGCTGAGCTTCCTGTGGGGCATCACGGCCATCGTGGGCGTGATCATCAACTACGTGAAGCGCGAGGATGCGCTCGGCACCATCTACGAGAGCCACTTCGACTGGCAGATCCGCACCTTCTGGTGGGGTCTGGCCTGGTTCTTCGTCGGCATCGCGCTGGCGATCCTGCTGGTGGGCGTCGTGGTCCTCTTCGTCGCCTGGATCTGGATGATCTACCGCGTCGTCAAGGGCTGGCTCAAGCTCGTCGATGCCAAACCCGTGTTCCCGGCCTGAGCTCCACCATGCAAAGCGACCCGAACTGCATCTTCTGCAAGATCGCCGCGGGGCAACTCCCCGCGCGCAAGGTCTTCGAGGACGACGAGCTGCTCGCCTTCCACGACATCCAGCCCTGGGCGCCGGTGCACGTCCTGGTGATCCCCAGGCAGCACATCGCGACGCTGGCCGATGTCGGCCCCGAGCACGACGCCTTGCTCGGGCGCATGCTTGGCCTGGCGCCGCGGCTGATGCGCGAGCTCGGCGTGACCAACGGCTTTCGCACGCTCATCAACACCGGCCGTGACGGGATGCAGGAGGTGTGGCACCTCCACATGCACGTGATGGGCGGGCCGCGGCCCTGGGCCAAGGGTTGAGGCTGCGGGCTGGCGGCAGCCACTTGTAATGCCTTGCGGCCCCGGTTCGGGCGTGATCCTGCCGCTCACCTAGAATCCGGCCTCTCTCAAGAGGAGTTGGAACCATGGGATCGTTCAGCATCTGGCACTGGCTGATCGTGCTGCTGGTGGTCGTGCTCATCTTCGGCACCAAGAAGCTGAAGAACATGGGCTCGGACCTGGGCTCGGCCGTCAAGGGCTTCAAGGACGGTGTCAAGGGCGGCACGGAGTCGGCTGACGCCGCCTCAATGCCTGCGGCGCAGGTGACGGCGGCCAAGGCGGCGGACCCGAACACCGTCGACGTGGACGCCAAGACCAAGAGCTGAGCACTTGGTCGACTTCGGCCTGGACAAGATCGCGCTGATCGGCGCGGTCGCACTGATCGTGATCGGCCCGGAGAAGCTTCCGAAGGTCGCGCGCACCATCGGCCATCTCGTGGGCAAGGCGCAGCGCTACGTGGCCGACGTGCGCGCCGAGGTCAATCGCTCCATCGAGCTCGACGAGCTCAAGAAGATGAAGACCCAGTTCGAGGACGCGGCGCGCAACGTCGAGCAGACCGTGCAGCAGGAGGTTCAGTCGGCCTCCTCGTCCTTCGGCAATGACTGGGCCAGCCTGGGTGCCGAGCCTTCCGCAGCCTCACCCGAAGAGGCGCTTGCGCCCCCGCCACCCGCCTACCGCCACCCGAAGAAGAACTGGCGCCTCAAGCGCGGCGCCACCCCGCAGTGGTACAAGCAACGCCACGGCATCCGCTCCAAGGCGCAGTCCGGTGCGGCGCGCGTCGCCCGGTTCCGCCCGCGTCCCCGATGAGCGCGACCGACCCCAAGGAAGACGAGCTCGCGGGCACCGAGGCGCCCTTCGTCTCCCACCTGATCGAGCTGCGCGACCGCCTCATCCGCGCCCTGATCGCGGTGGCGGTGGGCTGCATCGCGCTGGCCATCTGGCCCGGGCCGGCCGGCCTGTACGACTGGCTGGCGCAGCCGCTGGTGGCCCACCTGCCCCAGGGCACGAAGCTGATCGCCACCAACGTCATCTCCCCCATCCTGGTGCCGCTGAAGATCCTGCTGATGGGCGGCTTCCTTCTGGCCTTGCCGGTGGTGCTCTACCAGGTCTGGGCCTTCGTGGCGCCGGGCCTGTACTCGCACGAGAAGAAGCTCGTGCTGCCGCTGGTGATCACGAGCACGGTGCTCTTCTTCATCGGCGTGGCCTTCTGCTACTTCATCGTCATCCCCGGGATGTCGCAGTTCATCCAGGCCTTCGCGCCCACCGCGATCACCGCGGCGCCCGATATCGAGCAGTATTTCGGCTTCGTGCTGACGCTCTTCCTCGTCTTCGGCATCTCCTTCGAGGTGCCGGTGGCGGTGATCGTGCTCGCGCGCATTGGCCTCGTGACGATCGAGCAGCTCAGGAAGTTCCGCGGCTACTTCGTCGTCGTGGCCTTCGTGGTGGCGGCCGTCGTGACGCCGCCGGACGTCATCTCGCAGCTCGCGCTGGCCATCCCGATGTGCATCCTCTACGAGCTCGGGATCGTGGCGGCCCAGTTCTTCATCCGCCACACCCGCACCCCCGACGCCTGAGTCCCGTGCGCGCCGGGTGCGCATGGGGCCGCCTTCGGGCTTCAGCGCGGGGCGGGCGCGGGGCGTTCGGCCACCGTCACGGACACTTCCGCGCGCTGACCGGCGCGCTGCACCACCACGGCGGTTCGCGTGCCGGGCCGCAGAGCCGCCACCGCGCGCAACAGCTCGTCCGTGCTGCGCACCGGCCGGCCGCCCAGAGCCAGCACCACGTCGCCCGGCCGCAGCCCTGCGGCACTGGCCGGGCCGCCTTGCAGCACCCCCGCGATCAGCACCCCTTCGCGAGAGGGCAGCTGCATCGACTCGGCCAGCTCGGTCGTGAGCGCGCGCGGCTCCACGCTGATCCAGCCCCGCACCACGCGCCCGTCCCGCACCAGAGCGTCCATGACCTCACGCGCGAGGTCGATCGGCACCGCAAAGCCGATGCCCAGGCTCCCGCCGCTGGGCGAGTAGATGGCGGTGTTGATCCCCACGAGTGCGCCGCGCGCGTCCACGAGTGCGCCGCCGGAGTTGCCCGGGTTGATGGCCGCATCGGTCTGGATGAAGTTCTCGAAGGTCGACAAGCCGAGCTGGCTGCGCCCAAGGGCGCTCACGATGCCTGCCGTCACGGTCTGGCCGACGTTGAAGGGGTTGCCGATGGCCAGCACGGGGTCGCCCACCTGCAGTGCGCGCGAGTCGCCCAGCGTGAGGGCGGGCAGGCGGTCGAGCTCGAGCTGCAACACCGCGATGTCGGTCTCGGGATCGGTTCCCACCACCCGGGCCATGGCATCGCGCCCGTCGGCCAGCCGTACCTCGACCTCGCTGGCGCCTGCGATCACGTGGTGGTTGGTGAGCAGGTAGCCTTGCGGCGAGACGATCACGCCCGAGCCCTGGCCCGTCCGGCCCCCGCCTCGCGGGACACGATCGCCATGGAAGAAGCGAAAGGTCGGATCGTCCTCCAGGGCCGCGCGCGGGCGCTGGGCGTAGGCGGTCACGCTCACCACGGCTGGCAGCGCCGCAGCGGCCGCGGCGCGCAAGCTCGACCCGCCGGCGAGGGCCTGGCTCGCCGCGGCAGGCGCCTCGAAGACCGCCACCGTCGGCAGCGGCCCGCGCCCGCGCACCCAGTCTGGCTTGAGCGTGGCCAGCACGAACAGCACCGCCACGGCAACCGTCACCGCCTGGGCGAAAATCAGCCACAGTCTGCGCATCGACCTTTTCCAGCCTTCCGATGACCCGCCCGCTACCTCGCACCGCACCGTACGCACGCACCTGCGGGCTCAGGTCCTGCCCGGCGCGGTGCCCTGCGGGCTGCGTGCGCCGGGCCTCCGAGGGGCATTATCCGGTGCCCGGGAGCGCGGCATGAGCCGCGCGCCGCTCGTGCTGACCATGGGCGATGCCGCGGGCATCGGGCCGGAGATCATCGTGCGCGCCTGTGCACAGGGAGCGACCGGGGACTGTATCGTCGTGGGGGATCCCGCGGTGCTGCAGCGTGCGGCGAGGGCCTGCCAGCTGCCGGGCCTGGCCCTGCCGCCGGTGCTGCGTCCGCCTGGGCTGCCCGAGGGCCTGGAGACACTGCCCTGGGGCCGCGTGGACGCGCGCGCCGGGGCGGCCGCGGCGCGTTGCATCGAGCACGCGGTGGCGCTCGTGCAGGCTGGGCAGGCACAAGCGATGGTCACGGCCCCGATCCACAAGGAGGCGCTGGCCGCTGCCGGCATCGGCTACCCCGGCCACACCGAGATGCTGCAGGCGCTCGCGGCTCGTGCATCGGGTGCGGCCAGCGGGCCGGCACCCGGCTCGCAGCCGCCGCCTGTGCGGATGATGCTGGCCAACGACGAGCTGCGCGTGGTGCTGGTGACGATCCACCTGTCGCTGCGCCGCGCGATCGAGGCAGTCACCTTCGACGCGGTGCTGCAGACCTTGCGCATCGCGCATTCTGCGGCGCTGGCCTTCCTGCCGCAGGCGCCTCGCATCGCGGTGGCCGGCCTCAATCCGCACGCGGGGGAAGGCGGCCTTTTCGGCGACGAGGAGATCCGGATCATCGCGCCCGCGGTGCAGGCTGCGCGCGCCGAGGGCATCGATGCGAGCGGCCCCTACCCGCCCGACACCGTCTTCATGCGCGCCCGCCACGCCAGCGGCCACCCCGGCGCCTTCGATCTCGTGGTGGCGATGACGCACGACCACGGCCTGATCCCGGTGAAGTACCTGGGCGTGGAGCAGGGCGTGAACGTCACGCTCGGGCTACCCTTCGTGCGCACCAGCCCGGACCACGGCACCGCATTCGACATCGCCGGGCGCGGCCTGGCCGACCCGTCCAGTCTGGTGGCCGCGATCCGGCAGGCGCGGAGCCTGGCAGCCCCCCGCAAGGGAGGAGAAGGAGTGGTCGGCTAGAATACGGGGTTGTCCCCAATATCAGCCGAGATGTTCTCCCGGAGCTGTACATGAGTGAATCCGTAGCCGACCCGGCACGCCGAACCTGGATCGCGATCACCTGCGGCGCCGGTGCCGTCGGGGGCGTGGCCGTGGCGGTGCCCTTCGTCAGCACCTTGACCCCGTCCGAGCGTGCCAAGGCCGCAGGTGCCGCGGTGCAGGTGGATGTCTCCGCGCTCAAGCCCGGCGAGAAGCTCACGGTGGAGTGGCGCGGCAAGCCGGTGTGGAT
>CAILKA010000234.1 GCA_903834645.1 uncultured beta proteobacterium | reverse complement strand
GTGGGCGTGCTGCCACTGTCGGGCACGCACCGCATCGTCACGGTCGAGGTGGGCAGCGGCGAGGACCGGCGCTGGCTCGTGCTCGGGCTCACGCCGTCTTCCGTTCAGACCTTGCACGTGATGCCGCCCCAGCAGCAGGAAGGCGGCAGCGAGGCACGCCCGGCCGCCTTCGGCGACGTGCTGTCCCGGATGATGGGACGCGGCGGAGACAACCGGCATGCGCGCTGAACCGGGCCTGCGGGCACTCGCACGGCGCCTGGTGGCGCCCGCGCTGCTGCTGTCGGCGTTCGCCGCGGTTGCCCAGACGGCTCCGGCCGGGGGGAACCTGCCGCTGCTGATCGGCCAGGGCGCAGGCGGCGCGAGCTACTCGGTGCCGATCCAGACGCTGCTCTTCTTCACGGCGCTCGGCTTCCTGCCGGCGGTGCTGCTGATGATGACCTCCTTCACGCGCATCGTGATCGTGCTGTCGCTGCTGCGCCAGGCCATCGGCACTCCCACTGCGCCGCCCAACCAGGTCATCGTCGGGCTGTCGCTCTTCCTCACCTTCTTCGTGATGTCGCCCACGCTCGACAAGGTCTACAACCAGGCCTACCTGCCGTTCTCGAAGAACGAGATCAACTTCGACGAGGCGCTCAAGCGCGGCCAGGTGCCGATGCGCGAGTTCATGCTCAAGCAGACGCGCCAGTCGGACATGCAACTCTTCAGCAAGCTCGCCAAGCTGCCGGCCGACACCAAGACCGAGGACGTGCCCTTTCGCGTGCTCGTGCCCGCCTTCGTCACGAGTGAGCTGAAAAGCGCGTTCCAGATCGGCTTCATGATCTTCATCCCCTTCATCGTCATCGACATGGTGGTGGCCAGCGCGCTCATGAGCCTGGGGATGATGATGCTCAGCCCCGTGCTCGTGGCGCTGCCCTTCAAGCTGATGCTCTTCGTGCTGGCCGACGGCTGGAACCTGCTGCTAGGTTCCCTCGCGGCGAGCTTCGTCAACGAGCCTTCCCCCCTCACGGCGGAGCCCGACCCATGACCGACCAGCTCGTCTTCTCCACCGGCCAGCAGGCCCTGTACCTGATGGTCACGGTGTCGGCCCCGCTGCTGATCGTGGTGCTGGTGGTGGGCCTGGTGGTGAGCATCTTCCAGGCCGCCACGCAGATCAACGAGCAGACCCTGAGCTTCGTGCCCAAGATCCTGGCCGCCGTGGCCGTGCTCGGCATCGCCGGGCCGTGGATGATGACCTCGCTCGTGGAGTACCTGCGCCGGATGCTGCTGTCGATTCCGAGCGTGGTGAACTGAGGCTGCCGGCCCCTGCCGGACCCACGATGATCAGCTTCACGGAAGCGCAGCTGCTGGCCTGGCTCACGCCGGTGCTGTGGCCCTTCCTGCGCGCACTGGCCCTCTTCTCGGCGCTGCCGCTGCTGGGGGCGCGCAACGTGCCCGCGCGCGTGCGCGTGGCGCTGGCCGCCCTCGTGGCGCTGTGCGCCCAGCCCGTGCTGCCGCCGATGCCGCAGGTGGCGCTGGACTCGCCGCTGGCCTTCATGCTCGTCGTGCAGCAAGTGCTGATCGGCGTGACGATCGGCTTTGCCGTGCGCGTGGTGTTCGCGGCGGTGGAGTACGCGGGCGAGCTCATCGGGCTGCAGATGGGCCTGAACTTCGCGATGTTCTTCGACCCCGTCACGAACAACCAGGCCACCACCACCGCACGGCTGTTCAACACTACCGTTTCGTGGCTCTTCATCGTGGCCAACGGTCACCTGCTGGTGATGATGGCGCTGGTGGACTCCTTCAATGCCTTCCCGGTCGGGCCCGAGCCCTTCGCGTTCCTGCGCCAGACGATGCCGCACCAGTGGGGCGCGGAGGTGTTCGGCACGGGGCTGTGGATCGCGCTGCCGCTGGTGGCGCTGATGGTCTTCGTGAACATCGCGCTGGGCGTGATCTCGCGCGTGGCGCCTCAGCTGTCGCTGTTCTCGGTGGGCTTTCCGATCACGATCGGCCTGGGTCTCGTCGGGCTCATCTTCACGCTGCCCGCGCTGCAGACGCCCTTCATGATGGCGATGGAGCGGCTGCTGAGCAGCCTGCGCTGAAGGCGCGCACGGGCCGCGCCGCGGCCCGTCGGCCTCAGGAGCCCACCAGCCCGTTGCGGATGGCGTAGACGGTGAGCTCGGAGTTGTTGGACAGCCCGAGCTTCTCGAGCACGCGTGCACGGTAGACGGAAACCGTCTTGGGCGAGAGCATCAGGTCGTTCGCGATGTCGGCCAGGCGCTTGCCCGAGGCGATGAGCACGAGGGTCTGCAGCTCACGGTCAGAGAGCCGCTCGTGCGGGTTCTCCACCACCGGGGCAGTGAGGCTCTCCACGAGCATCTGCGCGATCTCGGGCGTGACGTACTTGCGGCCCTGGGCCACGGTGCGCACGGCCTGCACGATGAGCTGCGGATCGCCGCCCTTGTTCACGTAGCCGGATGCGCCTCCGCGCAGCGCGCGGATGGCGTACTGGTCTTCCGGGTACATGCTGACGATCAGCACCTTCACCGTGGCGCCTTCGTCCTGCAGCGCATGCAGCGCGTCCAGGCCGCTGCGCCCGGGCAGGTTGATGTCGAGCAGCAGCACATCGCAGCGCTGCAGCCGCATGAGCGCGCGCAGCTCGCCGTAGTCGCCGGCTTCGCCCACGACGCGGATGTCGGTGGCGTCGGAGAGCGTGTCGCGGATGCCGCGCCGGATCAGCGCGTGGTCGTCGCACAGGATGACGTCGATCACAGCTCGCCCCACGAGGAAGGATCGTGCCGCTCGGCCGCCGGCTCCGAGTCGTCGAGGTCGCCGGGGTTCGTGCTGCCGCGCCCGATCGGCACGGACAGCAGCATCGTCGTGCCGTGGCCCGGCGTGGAGGAGAGCTCGATCCAGCCCCCCACCGTGTCGGCGCGCTCGTGCAGCCCGCGGATGCCGAAGCTGCGCGCCTTGGCGAGGTCTTCCGGGCGCAGGCCGCGGCCGTTGTCGGTGATCTCCAGCGACAGGATGCCGCGGCTGGCCGACATGTCCACGCTCACGCGCGTGGCCTGCGCGTGCTTGCTGATGTTGGTCAGGGCCTCCTGGGCCGTGCGGTAGGCCACCAGCGGCACCCCGGGCGGCAGCTTGAGCGTCTCGTGGCTGGAACGAAACACGGTCTCGATGCCGGTGCGCCGCTCGAAGCGCTGCGTCATCCATTGCAGCGCCGCCACCAGCCCCTGCTCGAGGATGGCCGGGCGCAGGTTGTGCATGATGCGCTGGCTCGCCTCGATCGCGGCCGTCACCGTCTCCAGGGCGCTGTGCACGCGCTGGCGTATCTCCGGGTCCTGGGAGCGACGCTCGATCCAGGCGAGGTCGAACTTCAGCGCCGTGAGCGAGCCGCCCACGTCGTCGTGGATCTCACGCGCAATGGCGGCGCGCTCGGCCTCCACGCTCGTCTGCAGGTGCTGCGTGAGCGCGGACATGCGCTGGCGCAGCGAGGCCGGATCGTGGTGCGCGTCCAGGTCGCCGAGCGTCGTGGCGAACGTGGAGGGGCGGGAGTGGCGCGAATCCTTCACAGGCGCGATTGTGGGGCTGCCGCGGAACGATCTCAACACGCAGGGCTCAATCGGCTGCCGCCCGCCTCAGCGTCTCCACCACCGGGCGCCTGAGCACCTCGCGCAGCCCCCACCATCCGGCCGCCAGCGCCAGCAGCGCCCCGCTGCCGGCCCCGGCCAGCGGCACCCAGGGCGAAGGGTTCCACGCGAACTCGAAGGCGTAGCGCGCCAACGCCCAGCCCACGGCCATCGCGGCCAGCGAGGCCAGGAACCCGGCCAGCGCCCCCACACCCAGCAGCTCGGCGCGCTGCACCGTGCGCAGCAGCCGAGCCTGCGCGCCCATCGCGCGCATCAGCGCGTACTCGCGGGCGCGCGCCTCGCGCGTGGCCGTGACGGCGGCAAACAGCACCACCAGCCCCGCCGCCAGCGTGAAGACGAAGAGGAACTCCACGGCACGGATGACCTGATCGAGCACGCCCTGCACCTGCGCGATGGAAGCCGACACGTCGACGTTGGTGATGTTCGGGAAGGCGCGCCCGAGCGCCTTGTCGAAGCCAGGCGTGGCCGGGGCGCGGAAGGCGCTGATGAAGCTCAGCGGCACATCGGGCAGGTTCGAGACGGGGAAGATGACGAAGAAGTTCACCCGCATCGAGCCCCAGTCGACCTCGCGCAGGCTCGTGATGCGCGCCTCCACGCTCTGGCCGGCGACGTCGAAGCGCAGCCGGTCGCCGAGCTTCACGCCCAGGGTCTGCGCCAGGCCGCGCTCCACGCTCAGCCCCTCGCGCTCCTCCTTCGTCCACGCGCCGGCCACCACCCGGTTGTGGGGCGGGGGCTCGGCGCCGTGGCTGAGGTTGAACTCGCGCTCGACCAGGCGCTGCGCACGGTCTTCGGTGTAGTCGGCCGGGCCCACCGTGCGGCCATTCACCGCCACGAGGCGGCCGCGGATCATCGGATACCAGTCGTAGCGCGCCACCCCCGCATCCTGGAGCGCCTGGCGAAAGGGCTGTTCCTGCTCGGGCTGCAGGTTGATGACGAAGCGGTTGGGCGCATCGGGCGGCGTGGCGCGGCGCCAGCTGTCGATGAGGTCCGTGCGCAGCAGCACCAGCAGCACGAGCGCCAGGAGCCCGACGGCCAGCGCCGAGACCTGCAGCACGGCAAAGGCCGGGCGTGCCGCCACCTGACGCGTGGCCAGCAGCAGCCAGCGCGGGGGGTGGGCGCGGGCCACCAGGCGCTTGAGCAACTGCACCGCCAGCCACGCCAGCCCCGCGAACACGCCCACGGCGACGGCAAAGCCCCCCACCGCGATGCCGCCGAGCTTGGGGTCGGAGGAGACCGCCAGCAGCAGCGCCGCAAAGCCCAGGGCACCGGCCGCCAGCACGATGACCGAGGCGGTCTTGAGCTCGCCCATCTCGCGCCGGATCACGCGCAGCGGCGGCACGCGCGCCAGCTGCAGCACCGGCGGCAGCCCGAAGCCCAGCAGCAGCGTCATGCCCACGCCCACGCCGAAGAGGCCCGGCCACGCGCTCGGGGCGGGCAGCTCCACCCGCACCAGGCCGGCCAGCAGGCTCACGAACACGTGGTGCATGGCCCAGCCCAGCGCCACGCCAACCAGGCTGCCCACCAGGCCCACGGCACCGAACTCCAGCCCCCAGGCCAGCGCGATGCGCCGCTGCGACAGGCCCAGCACACGCAGCATCGCCGACGCATCGAGGTGGCGCTGCGCGAAGTCGCGCGCGGCGATCCCCACCGCCACCGCCGCCAGCAGCGCCGCCAGCAGCGCCACGAGGTTGAGGAACTTCTCGGCGCGCTCCAGCGTCTGGCGCATCTCCGGGCGCCCCGCCTCGAGCGACTCCACGCGCACCCCGCGCAGCCCCGAGGACTGGATCTCGCCTTCGGCCGATTTGACGAAGCGCGGCACCGCCGCCTCCTTGCCGGGCGGGGCCGCCACCGCCAGCCGCCACGTGACCCGGCTCGCCGGCTGCACCAGCGCCGTGCGCGGCAGATCCTCCAGGTTGAGCATGACGCGCGGCGCAAAGCCGATGAATCCCGCTCCGCGGTCGGTCTCGATCAGGATGAGCCGCGTGATCTTGAGCGTCGCGTCACCCAGCAGCAGCTCGTCGCCCAGCTGCAGCCCGAGCGCCTCGAGCAGCGGCGGGTCCACCCACACGGTGCCGGGCGCGGGCGCTTCGGCCACCTTGCGCGCCGGGGCATCGGCGGCCTCGCGCACCTCGAGCTTCCCGCGCAGCGGGTACCCCGCGCTGACGGCCTTCACCGCCACGAGCCGGGTGTCGCCGCCGCGCGAGTCGGGCGCACGCCCCATGCTCGGAAAGCTCACCGTCTCGGCAGTGTTCAGGCCGAGCTGGCGCGCCAGTGCCGCCAGTGCAGGCGGCGTGGGCCGGTCGCTGGCCACCACGGCATCGCCGCCGAGCAGCTGGCGCGCGTCGCGGGCGAGCCCGGCGTTGAGCCGGTCGGCGAAGAAGCCCACGGCGGTGAGTGCCGCCACCGCCAGCCCCACCGCCACGAGCAGCAGCCTGAGTTCGCCCGCACGCAGGTCGCGCAGCGCGGCGCGCCAGGCCAGGCGCAGCACCGAAGGCGTGGCGGGCAGGAAAGCAGCCGCGGAGGGAGCAGACCCTGCGGCCTGAGGGGAAGACGAAGCGGGATCAGACATGAGGCTCGAGGTGGCCGAAAGCGGGCAGGCAGGCACCCGGCTGTTCAGGAGATGGGGTGGGACCCCCATGGGAGAGGATCAACCATGCAGCGTAATCGAACGCAGCGTTCACCGCATGACCCTGCTGGGGCTGCGGTGCCGTGATCCAATCTTCACCGTGCTTGCGCCACCTGCCCTCCCGCCGCTTTTCGTCTCCCACGGCTCGCCCATGACAGCGCTCGAGCCGCGCGAGGCGGGGCTTTTCATGCAACGCCTGGGCCCGGCGCTCGAGCGCACCTTCGGCCGGCCGCGTGCGGTGCTGGCCATCTCCGCGCACAGCCTGACGCGCGAGCCGGCCCTGCTGGGCGCCGCGCGCCACGAGGCGATCTACGACTTCGGCGGCTTCGACGACAGGCTCTACACCCTGCGCTACGACGCCCCGGGCGAGCCGGCCCTGGCCCGCGAGCTGGCGGCAGCCCTGCGCCAGGGCGGCTGGCCGGTGCACCTGGTCGACCAGGGCGGGCTCGACCACGGCATCTGGACCCCGCTGCGCTACATGTTCCCCGAAGCCGACATCCCGGTGCTGCCGCTGGCCTGGCCGGCGGACTGGGCGCCAGCGCGGCTCTTCGCGCTCGGTCAGGCACTGGCGCCGCTGGCCGATGACGGCGTGCTCGTGCTCGGAACGGGCAGCCTCACGCACAACCTCGCGCGGGTGTTCGGCCGGGGTCGTGCCCACGTCGACCAGCCCGCCACGCCCGAGAGCACGGCCTTCCGCGAGTGGTTCGCCGAGCGCAGCGCGCAGGGCGACTGGGATGCGCTGCTCGAATACCGCCAGCAGGCCCCGCACGCCGTGCTCATGCACCCCACCGACGAGCACCTGCTACCCTGGTATGTCGCCGCGGGAGCCGGCGGCCTGTACTGGCCGCCGCGGCGCGTGCACGCGAGCCAGACCTTTGGTGACCTTGCGATGGACGCCTACGCCTTCGGGCCCTACGCCGCGAGCCTGGCTGAGGGGCTGCTCGAAGCCTAGGCGCCCGGCTGAGACGGCACCGCCCGGGCAAAGCAGTCATCCAGCGCCTGGCGCCAGCGCAGCTTGTCGGCCGGACGCGCAAAGCTCGCCTCGATGCTGTTGGCCGCCAGCTGCCAGGCCTGGCGCGCGCCCAGCTGCGGCAAGGCGGCGAAGGTCTGCACGTAGTTGTCGCCCACATAGCCGCCGAAATAGGCCGGATCGTCGCTGTTGACGGTGGCGCAGATGCCCGCCTCGAGCAGCTGCGGCAGGTTGTGCGCGGAAAGCGTCGGAAACACGCACAGCTTCACGTTGGACAGCGGGCACACGGTCAGCGGCATGCGCAGGCGCGCCAGGCGCGCCATGAGCGCAGGGCTGTCGGTGCAGCGCACGCCGTGGTCGATGCGCTCGACCTGCAGCACGTCGAGCGCCGACTCGATGTAGGCCGGCGGCCCCTCCTCGCCCGCGTGCGCCACCAAGTGCAGCCCGAGCTCCCGGGCCCGGGCAAACACGCGCGCGAACTTCTCCGGCGGGTGCCCGCGCTCGCTGCTGTCCAGGCCCACGCCGATGAAGTGCTCGCGGTACGGCAGCGCCTCCTCCAGCGTGGCCAAGGCCTCCTCCTCGCTGAGGTGGCGCAGGAAGCACAGGATGAGCGAGGCGCTGATCCCGAACTCCGCGTGCGCACGGGCGCAGGCATGCGACAGACCCACCACCACGTCGCGCATGGGCACGCCGCGCGCGGTGTGGGTCTGCGGGTCGAAGAAGAGCTCGGCGTGCACCACGCCGTCGGCCGCGGCGCGCTCGAAGTAGGCCCAGGCCATGTCGAAGAAGTCGGATTCGTGCCGCAGCACGCTCGCGCCGGCGTAGTAGATGTCCAGGAAGCTCTGCAGGTCGGTGAAGGCGTAGGCCGCGCGCAGCGCCTCCACGTTCGGATAGGGCAGCGCCACGCCGTTGCGCTGCGCGAGCCGGAAGATGAGCTCGGGCTCGAGCGAGCCCTCGATGTGCAGGTGCAGCTCGGCCTTGGGCATCGCGCGCAGCAGCGCGGGCAGCCGCTCGCGCGCGATGGCCTCGAAGGGCAGATGCGGTGGCGGCTGGGTCAGGTCAGTCATCTTCGGATCCTCCCGCAAAAGAAAAACGCCGCCGGCGAATGTCGCGGGCGGCGTTGCGCGGCGTCAAGCACGCGGTCTCAGTGGCGCGGCCTCATGCCGCACGGCCTCACTTGCCAGCCGGAACCTTGCCTTCCACACCCTTGACGTAGAAGTCGACCTTGTCCTTCCACTCCTGGGTGGCCTTCTCACCCTTGGGCAGGCGCTCCTTGCCGGCGTTGTCCACCACCGGGCCGGTGAACGGGTCGAGCGTGCCGCCCTTGATGGCGTCCAGGGCATCCTGGGCCTTCTTGCGCGCGGCCTCGGGAATGACTTCGTTCATCTTGATGACGTCGTTCTGGCCCTCGGGCTTGCCCCAGATGGTGCGCTGCTCGCCCTTCCACGTGCCGTCCATCACTTCCTTGATGGACTTCTTGTAGTACGGGCCCCAGTCGACGATGTTGCTCGCCAGGTGCGCCTTGGGCGCGTAGCTGCTCATGTCGCTGTCCCAGCCGAAGGCGTACTTGCCGGCCTTCTCGGCCGTCTGCAGCACGGCGGTGGAGTCGGTGTTCTGCAGCAGCACGTCGGCGCCCTTGTTGATGAGCTCCTGCGCGGCCGCGCCTTCCTTCTCCGGGTCGAACCACGAGCTCACCCACACCACGCGGGTGCGGATCTTCGGGTTCACGCTCTGCGCGCCCAGCGTGAAGGCGTTGATGTTGCGCAGCACCTCGGGAATCGGGAAGCTGCCCACGAAGCCCAGGGTGTTGGTCTTCGTCATGCTGCCGGCGATGATGCCGCTCACGTAGGCATCATGGTAGAAGCGGGCGTCATAGACACGCATGTTGGCGGCGGTCTTGTAGCCGGTGGCGTGCTCGAACTTCACATCCGGGAATTCGCCGGCCACCTTGAGCATGGCGTCCATGTAGCCGAAGCTCGTGGCGAAGATGATCTTGTTGCCCTGGCTGGCCAGGTCGCGGATCACGCGCTCGCCGTCGGCATAGGGCACCTTCTCGACGAAGGTCGTCTTGACCTTGTCGCCGAATTCCTTCTCGACGGCCTTGCGGCCCTGGTCATGGGCGAAGGTCCAGCCGGCGTCGCCCACGGGGCCGATGTAGACCCAGGCAGCCTTCATGGCCGGAGGCGCTGCCGGGGCGGAAGCGGGGGCAGCGGCCTTGGGGGCCTCTTCCTTCTTGCCGCAGCCCACGAGGGCGGCAGCAGCGGCCAGACCGGCCACCGCAAAGACGCGGCGGCTCAGGTTGCGGGAAATCCACTGATTCATCGGTGTGCTCTCCGGAGGTTGCGGGTTACGAATGGAAACCAATTGCGAATTATGAGCCGGGCCTGAAAGGCTTTCCGAGCGACGCGGGCATATTCAGTCGGATGAAGGCGGCATTGCGGCTGATCAGCGCCAGCACCACGATCGTGGCCACGTAAGGCAGCATCGTCAGCAGGTGGCTCGAGATCTGCACGCCCGAGGCCTGCAGGTTGAGCTGCAGCACCGTGACGCCGCCAAAGAGGTAGGCCCCGAGCAGGGCGCGCGCTGGGCGCCAGGTGGCAAACACCGTGAGCGCCAGTGCGATCCAGCCGCGCCCGGCCGTCAGGCCCTCCACCCACAGCGGCGCCGTCACGAGCGACACGTAGGCGCCTGCCAGCCCGCACAGTGCCCCGCCCACGCACACGGCCGCCAGGCGGATGGCCCGCACCGGGTAGCCCAGCGCGTGCGCCGGCTCCGGGTTCTCGCCGATGGCCCGCAGCAGCAGCCCGGCGCGGGTGCGATACAGGAACCAGGCGATGGCCACCGTCAGGCCGATGGCCACATAGACCATGGGGTGGTGGCTGAAGAAGGCGGGCCCGACGAAGGGCAGGTCCGCCAGGAAGGGCACCTCGTAGTTCTCGCGCGAGGACAGGCTGCGCCCGACCATCGACACGCCCAGGAAGGCCGACAGGCCGTAGCCAAAGAGGCTCAGCGCCAGGCCGGTGGCGTACTGGTTGGTGTTCAGGAAGATCACGAGCACGCCGAAGAGCGCAGCCAGCGCGGCCCCGGCCAGCGCCGCGGCGGCAAAGCCCAGGGTGTCGCTGCCGGTGGTCAGGGCCACCGCGAAGCCGGCCACGGCCGCCACCAGCATCATCCCTTCGGCCCCCAGGTTCAGCACCCCGGCGCGCTCGTTCACGAGCAGCCCGAGCGCGGCCAGCGCCAGCGTGGTGCCGCTGGCCAGCGCGGTGTTGAAGAGCAGCGCGGTCTCGTTCATGCGGCGTGCCTCGCGGGGCGGCTCCAGCGCAGCCGCTGTTCGATGAAGGTGTCGCAGCCCAGCAGGATCAGCAGCAGCAGCCCCTGCAGCACGCTGGCCATGGCGTTGGGCAGCCCCAGGCGCGACTGGGCGAGCTCGCCGCCGATGAGCATCAGCGACAGCAGCACCCCGGCAGCCACGATGCCCAGCGGGTTCAGGCGGCCGACGAAGCACACGATGATGGCCGTGAAGCCCAGCCCCGTGGACAGGTAAGGCGTGACCTGGCGGATGGGCCCGGCCACCTCCATCGCACCCGCCAGCCCCGCCAGGGCGCCCGAGACGAGCAGCGCGATCCACAGCGCCCCGCGCGCGGAAAAGCCCGCGTAGCGCGCCGCGGCAGGCGCCAGGCCGCCCACCTGCAGCTGAAAGCCGCGGAAGGTGCGAAACAGGAACAGCAGCGCCGCCACGGCCAGCAGCAGCGCGAGCACGAAGCCCAGGTGCAGCCGCGTGCGCTCCAGCAACGGCGGCAGGTGCAGGCTCGCGTGGAACATGGCCGACTGCGGCATGTTGAAGCCCTGCGGGTCTTTCCAGGGGCCGAAGACGAGCGCGTTGACCATCTGCTGCGCCACGTAGACCAGCATCAGGCTCACCAGGATCTCGTTGGCGTTGAAGCGGTCGCGCAGCAGCGCCACGATCGCCGCCCACAGCATCCCGCCGAGCATCCCGGCCATGAGCACCAGCGACAGGCCCAGCACCTTGGGCAGCACGATGCCCTGCGTGGTGAGCCACAGCGCCATGCCGCCACCGCCCACGCAGCCCAGCAGGAACTGGCCCTCCGCGCCGATGTTCCAGACGTTGGAGCGGTAGCACACCGCCAGCCCGAGCGCGATGACGATCAGCGGCGTGGCCTTGAGCAGCACCTCGCTGATCTGCCGGCGCGACGACAGCGGCTCCAGGAAGATCACGCGCAGCCCCGCCATCGGATCCTTGCCCAGGCCGGCGAGGATGAGGGCTGCCACCAGGGCGGTGAGCGCCAGCGCGATCAGTGGCGAGGCGAAGGTCATGACCCGCGAGGGCACGGCACGCGGCTCAAGCCTGGGCACGGTCGACCTCCGCGGCATGGTCCGACCACAGGCCCGACATCCAGCTGCCGATCTGCTCCACCGTTGCCTGGCCCACGGGCAAGGCCGGGGAGAGGCGTCCGCGCGCGATGACGACGAGCCGGTCGCTGATCTCGAAAAGCTCGTCGAGCTCCTCGCTCACGACGAGGATGGCGCAGCCCGCATCGCGCAGCGCCAGCAGCTCGCCGCGGATGAGCGCGGCGGCACCGACGTCCACCCCCCAGGTTGGCTGCGCCACCACGAGGCAGGCCGGGTTGGCGTCGATCTCGCGGCCGACGATGAACTTCTGCAGGTTGCCGCCCGACAACGACCGCGCCAGCGCATCGGGGCCGCCGGCCTTGACCTGGAAGCGCCCGATGATGCGCGCGGCCAGTTCGCGCACCCCGGCCGGGCGTACCCAGCCGCTGCTGCCGACCGACTCGGTGCGCGTGAGCAGCGTGTTGGAGGCCAGCGACAGCGTGGGCACGGCACCGCGCCCGAGCCGCTCCTCGGGCACGAAGTGCAGCCGCGCGTCGCGCCGCTTGCGCGGGGGTTCGCTGCCCACGGGCTGGCCGCCCAGCGTGATGGCCGCCGCAGGCGCCCGGTCGTCTTCGCCGGAGAGCGCGGCCAGCAGCTCCTGCTGGCCGTTGCCCGACACGCCCGCCACGCCCAGGATCTCGCCGGCGCGCACCTCGAGCCGGATGTCGTGCAGGTCCACGCCGAAGGGGTCCAGGCGCGGCAGGTTCAGGCCGTGCACGGCCAGCACCACCGGGCCGGCGTCGCGCGCCTCGTGCCGAAGCTGCGGCGGCTCGGCCCCGATCATCAGGCGCGACAGGCTGGCCGTGCTCTCCTGCGTGGGGTCGACCTCCCCGGCCACGCGCCCGCCGCGCAGCACCGTGCAGTGGTGGTACAGCGCGCGGATCTCGTCGAGCTTGTGGCTGATGTAGAGGATGCTGGTGCCCTGAGCGGCCAGGCGCCGCAGCGTCTCGAAGAGCTTGTCCACCGCCTGGGGCGTGAGCACCGAGGTGGGCTCGTCCAGGATGAGCAGCTGCGGGTCGGTCAGCAGCGCGCGGATGATCTCCACGCGCTGGCGCTCGCCCACCGACAGCGAGTGCACCGGGCGCCCCGGATCCACCTCCAGGCCGTAGGTGTGCACGACTTCGCCGATGCGCTGCGTCACCTGCGCCAGCGACACCGACTTGTCCAGGCCCAGCCACACGTTCTCCGCCACCGTGAGGGTGTCGAAGAGGCTGAAGTGCTGATAGACCATGCTGATGCCCAGCGCCCGCGCCTGCGCGGGGCTCGTCACCTGCACGGGCTGGCCGTTCCAGCGCACCGTGCCGGTATCCGGGCGCACCGCACCGTAGATGATCTTCATCAGGGTGCTCTTGCCCGCGCCGTTCTCGCCGAGCACGGCGTGGATCTCTCCGGGCTTGACCCGCAGGCTCACGCCGTCGTTGGCCCGGACGGCGGGGTACTGCTTGGTGATGCCTTCGAGTTCGAGTCGCAGCATGGCTCCGGCGGGCGGCGGGGGCGAGTCGCGCATTCTCGCCTCAGCACGCGGCGGATGAGCCCGCAGGGAGATCGGCCGAGGCCGACCTCGGGCGGAAGGACCCGGCGCGAGCCCAGCGCACCTGCCCGGCCACCCGCACCTCGCGCAGGTCCGCCTCGTCGGCCAGCGTGAGCCAGGCAAAGAGCCGCTCGTGCAGGTCGCGCGCCACGGCCTGGCGGCGCTGCGCCACGGGCTCCATGGCCCAGTCCCACACGCACAGGTCGGCCAGGCCACCCGGCTCGAGTGTGCCGATCTCGCGCTCCAGGTGCAGGGCGCGGGCTGCGCCGCGCGTGGCCGCGTGCAGCAGCGCCCAGGCACTGAAGCGGCGGCCCGCCATCGCCTGCACCTTGTAGGCGTCGAGCATCGTGCGCCGCATCGACAAGCTCGTGCCGCCGCCCACGTCGCTGGCCAGGCTCACGGGCACGCCCGCGTCGCGCGCGGCCGGCCAGTCGAACAGGCCGCTGCCCAGGAACAGGTTCGAGCTCGGGCAGGCAGCCAGGTGCGCGCCGTGCTCGTGCAACGCCTGCCGGTCGGCCTCGTCGAGCCAGATGCCGTGGGCCAGCACGGCACGCTCGTTGAGCAGCCCGTGGCGCGCGTACACATCAAGGTAGCTGCGCGCCCGCGGGAAGAGCTCGCGCACCCACTGCACCTCCTGGAGGTTCTCGGCCAGGTGGGTCTGCATGTACAGGCCAGGCGTGCTGGCCAGCAGCCGCCCGGCCATCGCCAGCTGCGCATCGCTGGAAGTCGGGGCGAAGCGCGGCGTCACCGCATAGGCCAGCCGCCCCTGGCCGTGCCAGCGCTCGATCAGCTCCCGGCAGGCACGCTCGGCCACGGCCGGGTCGGGCTCGTCGCACAGGGCAGGCGGCGCATGCCGGTCCATCAGCACCTTGCCGGCCACGACGCGCATGCCGCGCACCCGCGCCGCCTCGAAG
>CAILKA010000233.1 GCA_903834645.1 uncultured beta proteobacterium | reverse complement strand
GTGGAACGGCGGCGATGCCTTCCGCAGCGCGCTCTTCAACGCGCTGTCGATGAGCTTTCCGGCCGGTGAGCAGACCTTCATCGACTCCGTGCGCATGGGCCTGGCCCGGCTCGCGCAGCGCGACCCGGCAGCCCACGCGCGCTTCGAGGCCGAGGCGCGCGGCTTCATCGGGCAGGAAGCCACGCACCGCCGCGTGCACGAGCTCTTCAACGCGCACCTGGCCGCGCAAGGCCTCGTGAACCACTGGGAGCCGCGCATCCACCGACGCCTGGCACGCCTGAAGCGGCTGGCCGGCGACGAGCCCCGAGCCTGGCTGGCCGTCACCGCGGCCACCGAGCACCTCACGGCGCTGCTGGCCGAGCACCTGCTCACCCACCCCGAGATGCTCGAGGGCGCGGAGCCGCGCCTGCGTGACCTGTGGCTGTGGCACTCGAGCGAGGAGAGCGAGCACCGCTGCACCGCCTTCGACCTGTACCAGGCCCTGGGCGGGAACCACACATGGCGCCGGCGCTTCTTGCGCATCGTGACCTGGCACTTCGTCACCGACGTGCTGCGCCAGACGCTGCACAACCTCTGGCGCGACGGGGCCTTGTGGCAGCTTGCGACCTGGCGCAGCGCCTGGACCCACCTCTTCGGCCGCGAGGGTGGCCTCGTGCGCCTTCAGTGGCGTGCGTGGTGCCGCTACTTCGACGCCGACTTCCACCCCTCGCAGGGCGACGGCACGCGCGCGCAGCGCTGGCTGGCTGAGCACGCGAGCCTCGCCCCACCCGTTGCACAGCCCCTGCGGAGCTGATCGAGGTCGTCCCATGCAGGCAGCATCCGGCTCCGCCCCCGTGGCCGTCGTGACGGGCGCCGCCCGCGGCATCGGCCTGGCCTGCACGAACTGGTTCCTCGCACACGGCTACCGCGTGGCGCTGCTGGACATCGACGCGGCGACCCTGCGGGCGACCGAGGCAGCCCTGGCCGATGCGCAGCGCGTGCTGGCCGTGGAGGCAGACGTGTCGAACCCGCAGCAGGTGCAATCCGCCATCGACGCCGTCGATGCGCGTTTCGGTCGCATCGACGCACTTGTGAACAACGCGGGCGTGGCCGTCTTCAAGCGCATCGAGGAGACGACCTGGGAGGACTGGCGCCACGTCCTGGGCACGAACCTGGACGGTGCGTTCCTGTGCACGCAGGCCTGCACGCCGGTGATGAAGCGCGGCGGCGGCGGGGCGGTGGTGAACATCGCCTCCATCTCGGGCCTGCGCGCGAGCACGCTGCGCGTGGCCTACGGCACGAGCAAGGGCGCGATCATCCACCTGACCAAGCAGCAGGCGATCGAGCTGGGCAACGCGGGCATCCGCGCCAACTGCATCGCACCCGGTCCGGTGGACACCGAGATGGCCAAGCTCGTGCACTCGGTGGCGATCCGCAGCGACTACCACGACACGATCCCGCTGAACCGTTACGGCACGCCCGAGGAGATCGCGCGTGCCGTGGGGTTCCTGTGCAGCCAGGAGGCGAGCTACGTCAACGGCCAGACGCTGGCGGTGGACGGAGGCTTCGACGCAAGCGGCGTGGGCCTGCCCACGCTGCGCCGCGGCGGGCTGCAGCACCCGGCAGCCGATCCGTCCTGAGCCTCAGCCGCCCGTGCGCAGTTGCTGTGCCGCCGCGTCGATCGAGGCGCGCAGCGACGGGTAGTCGTGGTGCACCGGGAACTGCGGGAACTGCGCGACGATGCTCTCGGGCGGGTGGATGAAGAAGCCTGCGTCCGCCGCGGCCAGCATGCCGGTGTCGTTGAAGGAGTCCCCTGCGGCGAGCACCTGGAAGTTCAGGCTCTTGAAGGCGTTGACGGCATGACGCTTGGGGTCGGCCTGGCGCAACCGGTAGCCGGTGACGAAACCCGCCTCGTCGACCTCGAGCCGGTGGCACAGCAGGGTCGGCCGGCCCAACTGGCGCATGAGCGGGTCGGCAAACTCGTAGAAGGTGTCCGACAGGATGATCACCTGGTAATGGGCGCGCAGGCCGTCCAGGAAGTCCTGCGCCCCGGGCAGCGGCGCCATGCCTGCGATCACGGCCTGGATGTCGGCGAGCTTCAGCCCACGCTCGCGCAGCAGGCCGATGCGAAAGCGCATCAGCTTGCCGTAGTCGGGTTCGTCTCGCGTGGTGCGGCGCAGCTCCGGGATGCCCGTGCGCTCGGCAAAGGCGATCCAGATCTCGGGGACGAGGACCCCTTCGAGGTCGAGGCAGACGACTTGCATGGCAGGAGCAGGCGGAGAAAACCGGCCATCTTAGCGGTGGTCGGCGCGCCACCCGCGCAGCGCACGGGGCCGCCACGACCGCTGCGCTCCGTGCCGCAGGCCAGCCGCCTCACTCGGCGGCGACGAGCGTGACAGGCTGTCTGCGCGTGCTGCCGTTGCGCCACACGCTCAGCGTCACCGTGTCACCCGGCGCGCGGCGCTCCAGCAGCGTGAGCATGTCGTCCAGGTCCTTGACGGGCTCGTGGTCCACGGAGGTGATCACGTCTCCCCCCACGATGTCGCCCCCCGAGGCCCGACGAAAAGGCTGCAACCCTGCGCGCGCCGCCGGCCCGTTGGTCGTCACCTGCACGAGCACGACGCCGGCGGGCAGGTTCAGCGCGCGGTTCAGCCCCGCCTGGCCAGCCGTGATGCCGATGGCCGGGCGCACGAAGCGGCCATCGCGAATCAGCCGGGGCACGATGCGGTTGACCTCGTCCACCGGGATGGCGAAGCCGATGCCGGCGCTGGCTCCGCTGGGGCTGTAGATCGCGGTGTTCACGCCGATCAACCGGCCGGCCGAATCCAGCAGCGGCCCGCCGGAGTTGCCGGGGTTGATCGCCGCATCCGTCTGGATCACGCCCCGGATCGTGCGCTGGTTGATCGACTCGATCTCGCGGTTGAGCGCACTGACGATGCCTGTGGTGAGGGTCTGGTCCAGGCCGAAGGGATTGCCGATGGCATGGACCTTCTGGCCCACGGCGAGATCGCGGCTAGTTCCCAGGGGAAGAGGGGGTGCCTTGGTGGCGGGCACCTCGATGCGCAGCACCGCGAGGTCACGGTCCGGGAAGGCACCCACGAGCATGGCCTTGTGCGTGCTCTGGTCGGACAGCGTCACGCGGGCGGCGCTTGCGCCCTGGATCACGTGGAAGTTGGTGACGATGTGACCGCGCTCGTCCCAGACGAAGCCCGTGCCGGTGCCGCGCGGCACCTGCTGCACATTGAGCGAGTAGAAGTCGCGCTGGGCCTCCAGCGTCGTGATGTGCACGACGGAGGGCGAGGTCTTGCGAAACACATCGATCTGTGCCTGCTCGTCGGCCAGCAGCTGTCCGCGAGGCGTGATGGCGCGCGGAGAGGCCTCGGTGCGGCTTTCGACGAGGCGCGGCACGCCGAAGCCAGCCGCTGCCGCCAGGCCGGCCACGGCGGCCAGCACGAGCCAGCGCCAGGCGCGGCGTGCACGGGGTGCGGCCATCACGGGCGAGGAGGCGGGCGGCGGCTCGATGACATCCATGGAGCCCCAGATGAGGTCGGATCCTGCGCGCACAAGACCAGGCTGGCCAGCCCGCCGGCCGGCGTGTCAGCCGACACGCTCAGGACACGATGTAGGCAGCCGCCGCAGTGGCAATCAGCGTGCCCTCGTCATTGACGAGCCGCATCTGCGTGGAGCCCACGCGTCCCCCCAGCCGCGTGACTTCGGCCTGGGCCTCGAAGTGGCGGCCGATGCCCGGCCGAAGGTAGTCCACGCGCAGGTCGATCGTGCCCATCCGGGCGAATCGCTGCAGCGCCTGGGCAGGTGAGTCGTGGGGATGCCGCTCGATCGTGGCTGCAAGCACGGCCAGGCCCCCCATGGCGTCGAGCACCGAGGCCGTGACCCCACCGTGCAGCCGGCCCTGCGAGGCCGTGCCGACGAGTTCGGGCTTCATCGTGATGCGCCCGCACACCCCGCCGGGCTTCACCGACAGGATGCGCAGGCCCAGCATCTGGTTGAAGGGTATGCCGCGCTCGAAGATCTCGATGAGGCCGGCCTCGATCTCGGCCTGCTCGGCGGCGTCGCGCGGGCTCGGCAGGGGCCCAGGGGCGTGGAGGGTCATGCGCGAGGTGGTGCAGGGGGTGAGGGGGCGTGGTGTGCGGGGTCGATCAGCGCAGCACCTCGGGCGCGACGGCGCGGTGGAAGCCGTCGAAGGCGACGCTGCGCGAGTCGGGTGGCAGCGGAAAGATGGCGCTGCCCAGGGACGCCGCGCCGTCTATCTGCAGCGTCACGCCGGTGATGAAGGCGGCCGCGGGCGACAGCAGGAACACGATGGCTGCGCTCACCTCGGCTTCCACGCCCATGCGCCGCAACGGCACGTGCTGGCGCAGCTTCGGGATCAGTGCCTGGATCGCACCGCGGTAGGTGTCCATGCCCGAGGATGCAATCCACCCGGGCGCCACCGCGTTGACGCGTACGCCCGCGTGAGCCCACTCGAAGGCTGCACTTTGCGTGAGGTTGCTCATGCCGGCGCGCGCGGCGCCCGAGTGCGCCATGCCGGGCATACCGTTGCGGAAGTCGGCCGTCATGTTGACGATCGCACCGCCGTGGTGCTGCATGCACTGCGTGTAGAGCTCACGCATCATGAGGAACCCGCCGGTGAGGTTGTTGGCCACCACCGCATCGAAGCCCTTCTTCGAGATGGCGAGCATCGGTGAAGGGAACTGGCCTCCGGCGTTGTTCACGAGGCCGCTGACCGGGCCGAGACGGGCCAGCACGTCAGCCACGCCCGCGCGCACGGCCTCCTCGTCGCGGATGTCGAAGGCCAGGGCATGAGCCTCGCCGCCGTCTTCGCGGATCTCGGCCGCCACCTGCTCCAGGCGTTCGGCGCGGCGGCCGCTGATGACCACGCGCGCCCCCAGGCTCGCCAGCTCATGCGCCGTGCAACGCCCGATGCCGCTGCCGCCGCCTGTGACCCACACCGTCTGCCCTGCGTAGAGGCCGGGCCGGAACACGCTGCGATAGCCCGCGGCGGCGGGGGCCTTGGTGGAATCACTCATCGTGGCCTCGGGCTTCGGATGTCTGTCGGGTTGGCCGGGCCGGTAGGATGACGCCTCGACCTGACGTCCCGTTGCTGAGGATTCTCCCATGGACATGCACACCATCACCGAGGCGCTGCGCAGCAAGCTCGGCTCCGGCATCGGCCTGGGCGCCACCCTCATGTTCGACTGCGGCGACGACGGCGTGGTCGTGATCGATGGCCGAGCCGACCCCCACACGGTGGCCAATGAGCGCATCGAGGCCGACTGCACGGTGACCATCTCGCGGCAAAACCTGGTGGCGCTGATGAGCGGCGAGCTCGATCCGATGATGGGGTTCATGACGGGCCAATTTCGCGTCGCAGGAGACATGGGTGTGGCGCTGAAGCTGCAGCGGCTGGCCTAGGGCCGTGTCCGCGCCGGTCCGATGCCGGTCCCCCTTCTCACCCTGACCAGGAGCCCCGATGGCCAACGCTTGCCTCCATGAGCACGTGCGCACACCGCACGGCAAGGGCAGGAAGGACGGTGGCTGGCATGACGGTGTCGCGCTTTTGCGCCAGTGGGCTGGAGGCCGTGAACCTGACTGCAACCAAGGTGACCAGCGGCTGGGAAGACCTGGTCGTGGCCGGCGGCATGGAGAGCATGAGCCGCTGCCCGATGGGAAGCGCTGGGGGGCCTGGTTCGCCGATCCGCGCGTGAGCCAGAAGATCGGCTGCGTGCCGCAGGGCATCAGCGCGGATCTGATCTCCCGAAAGGCCCTGACACGCGACCCCGAGCTCGACCTGGAGCGTGTGGACGTCAAGGGCGCGGCCTTCGCGATGGAGCACCCGCTCGGCGCCACCGGGTGCATCATCCTCGGCACCTTGCTCGACGAGCTCGAGCGGCGGGGCCTTGCCACCGGCTGCGCCGCGTTGTGCGCGGGCGCCGGCATGGGCATTGCCACCGTCATCGAAGGGGTCTGAAGGTGCTGCCCGCATCCCCAGCC
>CAILKA010000232.1 GCA_903834645.1 uncultured beta proteobacterium | reverse complement strand
GAAGCCCGCCGCAGCGCCGGCCTCGGCCATCAGCGCCTTGGCCTTGGCGATGTCGGTCTTGTAGCCGGTGGGCTGCGGCCAGGCGGTGGTCTTCACCTGGCCCGAGGCGGCCCCGTAGAGCTTGGCCCCGCGCCCGTACAGGGCGTTGTCGAACATCTTGTCGTAGGGCAACGCGTAGGCCACGGCCTGGCGGATCTTCGCGTTGTTGAAGGGCGGCTTCGTCACGTTCATGCCGAGGTAGAACATCGCGTTCTCGATCGGCATCGTGGCCACCTTGATCGAGCCGCCCTCCTTGGCGAGTTCGGAGAAGTCCTTGGGCGGCATGTCGTAGGTCATGTCGATGTCGCCCTTGACGAGCAGCGCGCGGCGGTTGCCGGCGTTGGGCACCTCGCGCTGGATGATGCGGCGCAACTTGGGCAGCGTGCCACTCTTCCAGTCTTCGTTGCGCACGTAGACGATCTCCTGCCCCGGCCGGAAGGCCTCCACCTTGTAGGCCCCGCCGCCGGCGGTGTTGTTGCGCGTCCAGGCCAGCCCCCACGGGTCCTGGGCCGTCGCGTTCTTCTTCACCAGTTCGGAGTTGAAGACGCAGGGCACCACCACCGCCATGTTGTTCATCGTCATCTTGTCGCGGCGGATGAACTTCACCATGAAGGTGTGCTCGTCCACCACCACGAACTGGTCGGGCTTCTCGAGCGAGCCGGCAGCCATCTGGAAGGTCGGAAAGCCGCCTGCGGCCAGCGCGCGGTCGAAAGACCACTTCACGTCCTTGGCGGTCACGGGCGTGCCGTCGTGGAACTTCGCGTTCTTGCGCAGCTTGAAGGTCACGGAGTTTCCATCGGGCGCGATCTTCCAGCTCTCGGCCAGTTCGGGCGCGAGCTTGTCCATGTCGTACATCACGCGCCCGTCGGGCAGCTTCTTCTTCGCGTAGGTCATCAAGCGGTCGTAGCACAGCCACGACACGCCGTAGGCCGGGCGGTTGGCGCCTACGGTGTGGATGTCCAGCGAATTCGGCCCGAACTCGTTGGCCACCACGAGCACGTCGGCCGGGCGCGTCTGCGCGGCGGCCATGCCGGGCAGCCCGGCGATCGCGCCGGCGGCGGCGCTGCTGGAGAGGAAGTCGCGACGGTCCATGGAGATCTCCCTTGCGGTTCAGGTGGGGGTACGGTGGAGGGGTCAGGTGGCGGGTTGCGTGGCGAGGAAGGCGCGCCACCCGCCGAGGTGCGAGATGTCGGGCGCCGCCTGCAGTGCATGCGCCTCGCAGAGAAAGCCGTGCACGCGCGTGCCGTCTTCGAGCTCGATCGAGCCCAGGCCGAGCGGCGCAGGAATCAGGGCCAGGAACGAGCCCACCTGCGCCTGCGGCATCGACCACACCTCCACCTCGATCGAGGCGCCCGCCTCGTGGTCGGCCACGCGGCGCAACCCGGGCTTGGGTGGTGTGGTGCCGGGCAGCGCATGCAGCCGGTAGCGCGGCGCCGTGCGCGCAGCCCGCAAGAGCCGTGACCCGCGCTCGGTGAGCTGGCCGTTGAGTGGCAATCCACTCAGGTGGGCGCCCACGACGGCGATCGGCAGGCAGGCCTCGGTGGCGGGGAGTGAAGCCGGCAGGGTCAGGCCACCCGTCCGGAGACCGGCCGGCTCCTTACCGGGCTGCTCGTTGCGCGCCTCCTCCAACGCGGCCTGGGTACGCTCCCAGCGGCCACCCAGATCGGCCAGGGCCACGTCGCCCGCAGCCGGCCCGATCAGCGTGATGCCAAAAGGCAAACCCACGGGCGTCTTCCCGGCCGGCAGCGCCAGCGCGCACCAGCCCAGCAGATTGACGAAGTTCGTGTAGGTGCCCAGCACCGCGTTCTCGCCCACCGGGTCGCGCGCCACCGCCTCGAAGGTGGGGTGGCCCGGCGCCGTGGGCACCATCAGGGCGTCGACGGACTGCCACGTGTCACGCAGCCGCGCCTGCAGCTCGCGCAGCCGGTACTGCGCGCGGAAGGTGTCGGTGGCGCTCATCCCGACCGCCCGACTGACGACCCGCCTGACCGTCTCGTCCACCGCCTGCGGATCCTGCTCGAGCAGCGCCTGCAGCACCGCATGGCGCTCGGCCACCCACGGCCCCTCGTAGAGCAACGCGGCCACCTCGAAGAGCGCAGAAAAGTCGAGCGGCACCACCTCCCAGCCCAGCGTCTGCGCGCGCTGCACCGCCGAGCGCCACGCCGGCTGATACCCGGCGTCGCCGTGGAAGGTGGGTGCCTCGGGCACACCCAGGCGCACGCGCGGCGCAGCCGCAGCCGGCCCGGCCACACGCGAGCTGTAGGCGTCGCGCGCGTCCTCGCCCTCGATCACGGACAGCACCCGGACAGCGTCGGCCACCGTGTGCGCAAAGACCGATACGCAGTCGAGCGTGCGGCAAGCCGGCAGCACGCCGGCCGTGGACACACGCCCCGGCGTGGGCTTGAGCCCGACCAGGCCGTTGAACCCGGCCGGTATGCGGCCGGAGCCGGCGGTGTCCGTGCCCAGCGCAAAGGCCACCCAGCCCCGTGCCACCGCCACCGCCGAGCCCGAGCTCGAGCCTCCACTCACCCGCGCCGCGTCTGCCACGCTGGCAGGCTGCCCATAGGGCGAGCGCGTGCCGACCAGGCCCGTGGCGAACTGATCCAGGTTCGTCTTGCCCATCCACAGCGCACCGGCTTCGAGCAGCTGGCGCACCACCGTGGCGTGCTCGGTGGCGGTGTGCGCGAAGGCCGGGCAGGCCGCCGTGGTGGGCTCGCCTGCGATGTCGATGTTGTCCTTGACGGCAAAGGGCACGCCCAGCAGCGGGAAGCGCGCGAGTGCCTGCACGGCGCTGCCGGCCTCGGCCACGCGGCGGCGCAACTGCGCCAGCTGCGCCGCCCACGCGGCGTCTCCGCACAGATGGATCCACACCGGGCGCCCGGCGGGTGTAGCGGCAGCCCGCACCACCTCGGTGCGAAGCGCCTGCAAGTGCGCCTCGAAAGCGACCACATTGACCGCATGAGCCCAGCCTTGAAGCCAGTCATGCACCCCCACAGGCAGCGTGCCCGCAGGCATGGCCTGCGGGCGCTCATCAACGGCTGAGAACAGGGTGGCAGTCACGACGCTATTCGGTGCACATACTGGTATACCAGTCAGTGCAGCACGAAGCGTGCCAGGCTCAGCCGGAGCGTGCCCCCATCCACAGGCGCTCGAACACCGGCGAGCGGCAAGACAGCGCCCCGTCCATCCGCTCGAAGCCCATCTTCTCGGCCAGCGTGGCCGCCCCTTGCGGGTGCAGCAGCGACACCCCCACGCCCAGCCGGTGCGGCTTGGGTCCCCAGCGCAGGCCGGCCGCCTCGGCCAGCGTGGGCATCACGTCGGCGTGCGTGAAGCGACGCTGCTCCGAAATGCCGGCCAGCACGCGCCCGCCGCCATCGACCCGCAGCATCGCGTGGTACACCGTGCGCGGCCGGGCCGGCGGCGGCAAGGCCAGCTCCTCCAGGGGCTTGGGCGTGAGATGGTCCCCCATCACCCACACCACCTTGGGCCGCCCGTCGCGCTGGGCGATGAAGCGCTCGACGAGCTGCGCCACCACCGCATCGCTGCAGCGCAGCGCCCCTCGCATGCGTGCCACACCCGAGGCCGAGGCCGGGTCTTCCGGGTCCTGCGCGTAGAGGTCGCCCGCCTCGTCCAGGTCGTCTTCCGTCGGGCCCACCCCGTCACCCCCCGAGCACCCCCGGTCGTGAAAGCCGCTGGGCCCATGCGTGTTGACCGTGAGCAGCAGGCTCAGGCGCGGGGCACCACCCTGCTGCCGGGGCCGGCTCATGTCGCGCCAGGCCTGCTCCGCGAGTTCGCTGTCGAGCAGCCCCCAGCCAGTGGTGGGAACCGGCACCCCCAGCGCCTGCCACTCCTCGCGCCCGAAGCGGCGCGTCACGCTGTGATCGGCCAGGAACTGCCCCTTGCCGGCAAAGCGCAGCGACGCTCCGCCGTAGAAGCTCGCCTCCCAACCCTGCGCCACGAGCAGGTCCGTCAGGCACGTGCCGCCACGATAGAAGTGCTGCGCGTACTCCAGCGCGTGTGTGCTCATGAGCCCGATGCGCCCCAGCGGCACCCCGCACATGGCCGTGAAGATGCCGCCCACGGTCCAGCTCGCCCCGCTGAGGTTGTGCAGCGCCCCGAAGGTCTGGGCCCGCTGCTGCAGCCGGCTCAGGTGCGGGATGTCGGAGGCATCGGGCGCGTCGGGCCGTGCGTAGCTCTGGTCGAGCGACTCGATGAAGACGACGAGCACGTCGGGCGACATCCCCGGGGAGCGCGCCACGCGCTGCTCGCCGGGGTCCACGTAGTGCCGCTCCAGCGGGTCGACCCCTCCGGGTTCCGGGCGGCAGGGATCGATCACCGTGGCCGCCACCGACGCCGCGGCCCAGGTACCCAGCACCGCCCACACCGCCTGGCGGCCACGCCGGCCCAGGCAGGCGAGCAGCAGCCCGAAGCCGCCTGCCAGCAGGATCAGCCCCAGTCCCCATCGCATGGCACGCATGGCAAACCGCGGATCGCCGTACTCCAGCCCGCCATGGCGCAAGTGAAATCCCAGCTGATCCGGCGTCACCGCGCCGAAGTAGGCGCGCACGAAGGCGGTGCCACCGATCAGCAAGAGCAGCAGCAGCAACGCAGCCAGGCTGCGCGCACTGATCGGGCTCGGCCGGGCGCGTGCCACCCAACCCAGCCCAGCGCGCACCGCGCGTTGAACAGCTGCCCTGCCCGAACGCCACCATGCACAAAGCCAAGTTCGCCCCATGGGGCGGAGCTTCTGGGCCTTGGCTCTCCTGCGCGTTGCGCCTGCTTGAAGAAGCGTAAACCTGTGCCGCAGACCCTGCACCACGCTGCGCGGGCACAATCGCCGGCTTGCGCCAAGCGGCATGCACCCGATGATCTTCGTCAGCATCGCTTCCTACCGCGACCCCGAACTCCTCGCCACCGTAGAGGACGGCCGCGCACCTGAGCGCCCTGCGCACCCGCCGCAACGTTGGCCGGCGCTTTGCGGCCAAACGAGAACTGGTGCGTTTGCTCTACGAGCAGGGCTGGGAGCGTCAGCGCGTGATCGACCTGTTTGCCATCATCGACTGGATGCTCACCCTGCCCAAGGAGATGGAGCGCAAGGTCTGGCAAGATATTGATGAGATCGAGAGGAAAGCCCAGATGAAGTACGTCACCAGCGTGGAGCGCCTGGCTGTTGAGCGCGGGCACAGCACGGGCAAGCTCGAAGGAAAACTCGAAGGGAAGCTCGAGGGCAAGCTCGAGACCCTGAGTCGCCTGCTGACCCGACGCTTCGGCCCGCTGCCCGATTGGGTGGCGCACAGACTGAGCGCCGCCACGGTCGAGCAGTTGGATGTCTGGTTCGACCGTGTGCTGGACGCCACCACTTTGCCTGAGGTGTTCGGCGGGCATTGACGATGCGGGTAGCCGCAGCTTGAACTTGACTGGGCGGTTGCTTCAGGCCGCATCCAAGATGCGGTGAGCGCGAACGGGCTGGCTGCGTGCTCAGCCGGCAGCCGTCGGGCTGCCTACAGTGCCCGCATGGAATCCGACCCCGGCTACCGGCTGCTGTTCTCCCACGCCGAGATGGTGCGAGACCTGCTGCGCGGTTTCGTGAAAGATCCATGGGTGCAGCAGCTGCGCTTTGACACTTTGCACCGCGTGAACGCCAGCTACGTGAGCGAAGACCTGCGTGACCGCGAGGGCGATGTGGTGTGGCGTTGAGGAACCTGGCCGCCGCCCTGTTCCGCCTGGACAAGAGCCTTGACCCCGATACGATGCAGGATGTAGTGGCCAGCCTGATTCAGTGGCTGTCGCACCCAGGGCAAGATTCGCTGCGCCGGGCGTTCACGGCGTACATCGCGCGGGTGCTGCTACCGGCCCGGGCGCCGGGCGTGCGGGTGCCCCAGGTGCAAGATTTGCTGGAAGTGAAGACGATGCTGGCCGAGACGGTGCTGGATTGGAAGAGGCAGTGGCTCGAGGAGGGGCAGGCCAAGGGGAAGCTGGAGGGCAAGCTCGAGGGCAAGCTCGAGGGCAAGCTCGACGCCCTGGGGCGCCTGCTCACCCTTCGCTTCGGCCCGCTGCCGGACTGGGCGGCCGAGCGGCTGGGCTTAGCCAGCGCCGAGCAGCTCGATCAATGGACGGACCGGGTGCTCACCGCTGCCTCGCTGGTGGAGGTGCTCGGGGAGCATTGAGGGGGTGGCTGAGTGCCGAGTGGTCGATGTGCGCTCTCGCCCAACGGCTTCAACTGCTGTGCGTCTCGCGCGTGATCAACTGCACCGGCCCCGAAACCGACCTCTCACGCCTGGGCCCGCACTTCCTGTGCCAGGCGCTGCAAGAGGGCCTGCTCACCCAGGACCCGCTCGCACTCGGCATCCGCGCCGACCCCACCACGTTCCAGGTGCTCGACACCACCGGCCGACCCCAGGGCGAGCTGTGGGCGAGCACGGCGGTGAACGAGTTGCGGGAGCAGGCGCGGGGTGTGGCAGCCGCTTCAGTGCGTGCGCGCACGGCCAATTGGGCAGAGGGGCCTCGCTGAAGTTGTAGGGGCCGATCGCCCCCCCCTTCAGAGGGTGCGGTGGTAGCCCCTCGGAGCGATGGATCCATGCACAGCGGCGGCCTACAGTGGGTCGTGTGGCCACCGATCTACGACGCCAATGGTTGTCACTTGACAACCAACGTTGCCCTCACTATCCTGCGTATTCACGGTCGATGTCTCGAAGCAAGCACCCAGACAAAGACGTCGAGGCAGCTCTCGTCTACGCGGAGCGCAAGGGTTGGCAGGTGAGGATGGGCGGCCACTGGGGATTCCTGTACTGCCCATGTAACGATCGTGATTGCCGTTGCGGAACAAGGTGCAAAGCCGGCATTTGGAGCACACCCAAGAACGGCGGGAACCACGCCAGGCAGCTACGCCAGACGGTCGATGGTTGCACTACCCACAACGCCGTGCAAAGCCGGACTGGCAAAGCCGGCAGCCGAGGGAGGCCGCCATGAGCGGAGACACGAGATGGAATTCGAGTTCAAGCTCACCTTCAAGCTTCCCGCCAACCTGGCCGACGAGGATCAGCTCATGAGCCGATTGGGCGAGGCCGGCTGTACAGACGCGCTCGTCGGGCTCGGAGTGGCGAGTCAGGTTGGGCTGGAGTTCATCCGCCAAGCCTCATCTGGCGAAGATGCCATCCTGAGTGCGGTGGGCGATGTCAAGAGAGCCCTTCCCGAAGCGACGCTGATCGAAGCCTCGCCAGACTTCGTAGGGCTGACGGATGTTGCAGCCCTGCTCGGGCTCACCCGCCAGAACATCCGCAAGCTCTGGCTGAACAACGCGGGCGCCTTTCCGGCGCCAGTTCATGCAGGAGCCGCGTCGGTTTGGCACCTTGCGCAGGTGTTGCAGTTCCTGAGCGATCGGCAGTACCCCGTCTCGCAGCCGGTGCTTGAGGTGGCGCGGGTCACGATGAAGCTGAACATTGCGCGCCAACAGTCGATGGTCAGTAACGCTGAGCTCAAGCGGGTGCGGCAGCACGCGGTTTTCTGAGACAACGTGCGCGGTGCGCGCGATCAGACCCGCCCTTCCAGGTGCTCGACGCCACCGGCCGCCCCCAGGGCGAGCTGTGGGAGAGCACGGCGGTGAACGAGTTGCGGGAGCAGGCGCGGGGTGTGGCAGCCGCTTCAGTGCGTGCGCGCACGGCCAAATAGGCAGAGGGGCCTCGCTGAAGTTGTAGGGGGCAGATGCCGCTTGTGCTGCAAACAAGGGCCACGAATACCTGGAGAAGGCGCTGCACCCGGTGATGCGCGATGCCGCCAGCGGCGGCACACAGGCTGAGCGCCGGCACGGTCGAGCAGTTGGATGTCTGGTCTGGGGCTACTCGCCTGACGTGTCGGGCCACGG
>CAILKA010000231.1 GCA_903834645.1 uncultured beta proteobacterium | reverse complement strand
TGCACCGAGGGCAGCAGATGGCGCGCAGGAGATTCGAGATGCACCACTACCGTCAGGCCCTGCTGCGCATGCGCCAGGGCGACTCCGACCGCGACGTCGCGGCCGCGCGGATCATGGGCCGGCGCAAGGCCGGCCACTGGCGCGCCGTGGCGGCCGAGCAGGGCTGGCTGGAGCCTGCCTGCGCGCTGCCCAGCGACGAGGCCATCGCCCAGGCGCTGGCGCCCGCCCGGCGCGCCGCCTCCACCGTCTCCAGCCTGGAGGCCCACCGCGCCACGGTGCAGCAGTGGCTCGAGCAAGGCGTCAGCGGCACGGCCATCCACCTGGCGCTGCAGCGCGGGCACGGCTGGTCGGGCAGCTACTCGGCCGTGCGCCGTCTGGTGGCGGGCTTGCGCCAGCAGTTGCCCGCGGAAGTCACCTGCCGCCTGGAGTTCGCCCCGGCCGAGGTGGCGCAGGTGGACTTCGGCGCTGGTCCCTTCCTCATGCACCCGGACGGCCGGCGCCGGCGCACCTGGGCCTTCGTGATGACGCTGGCGCACAGCCGCCACCAGTACGTGGAGTTCGTCTGGGACCAGACGGTGGCCACCTGGCTGGGCTGCCACCGCCGCGCCTTCGAGTGGTTCGCCGGCGCGCCCGAACGCGTGGTCATCGACAACGCCAAGTGCGCCATCACCAAGGCCTGCGCCCAGGACCCGCTCGTGCAGCGCGCCTACGCCGAGTGCGCCGAGGGCTACGGCTTCAAGATCGACCCGTGCCCGCCGCACGACCCGCAGAAGAAGGGCATCGTCGAGTCCGGGGTCAAGTACGTCAAGGGCAACTTCCTGCCGCTGCGCGAGTTCCGCGACCTACCCGACCTCAACGAGCAGGCTCGGCAGTGGGTGATGGGCATCGCGGGGCTGCGCTGCCACGGCACCACGCGCAGGCGGCCGCTGGAGCTGTTCGCGCTGGAGCGAGCGCTGCTCAGGCCGCTGCCCGGTGTCACCCCGGACCTGGGCACCTGGCACCGGGTGACGGTGCACAAGGACTGCCACGTGCAGTTCGAGCGGATGCTGTACTCCGCCCCGTTCACCCTGGTGGGCAAGGTCCTGTGGCTGCGCGCCACGGATGCCACGGCAGCGCTGTACGAGGACTACCGGCACGTGTGCACCCACGTGCGCGGGCAGCGCCCAGGCCAGCGCGTGACGCTGCGCGAGCACCTGCCGCCCCAGGCCCAGGCCTTCTTCGCCCACGACCGGCAGTGGTGCGCCGAGCAGGCCGCCTGCGTGGGGGCGAGTTGCCTGGTGCTGGTGCAGCGACTGCTCAGCGACCAGATCCTGGAGCGGCTGCGCGCCGCGCAGGGGGTGCTCGGCCTGCGCAAGACCTACGGCGCCGCGCGCCTGGAGGCTGCCTGCGCGCGCGCCCTGGCGCACGACTCGCCCCACTACCGCACCGTCAAGACCATCCTGAGCACCGGCGCCGACCAGCAGCCCGCGCTGCAGCCCGGCACCCCGGCTGGATACGCCGGCGCCACGCGCTTCACCCGGCCCGCGGCCGAACTCTTCCCCCCACTGCCGCTGCACTGAACGCGGCCAACCCACCCAAGGAGATACCCGTGAACCTCAACCCCGCCCCCGAGCTCGCCCCGCAGCTCAAGCAGCTGCGCCTGTCAGGGATCCTGGACTCTCTGGAGGCGCGCAACCGCGAGGCCATCCAGGGCAAGCTCGCCTACACCGACTTCCTGGCCCTGCTGGTGAGCGACGAGGTGGCCCGGCGCGAGCAGAAGAAGTTCAGCTCGCGGCTGCGCCGCGCGCAGTTCCGCACCACCAAGACGCTGGACCAGTTCGACTTCGACCGGCTGCCGCAGCTCAACCGCGCGCTCGTGCACGACCTGGCCACCGGACGCTACCTGCACGAGAAGGCCCCCGTGCTCATCGTCGGGCCCTGCGGCACGGGCAAGTCCCATCTGGCCCAGGCGCTGGGCCACTGCGCCGTGCGCCAGGGCGTGGACGTCATCTTCACCACCTGCGCCACGCTCACCCAGAGCCTGAACGCCGCGCGCGCCACCGGCAGCTACGAGCGCAAGCTCGCCACGCTGGCGCGCGTGCCGCTGCTGATCATCGACGACTTCGGCCTCAAGCCACTGCGCGCCCCGGCCGACGAGGACCTGCACGACCTCATCGCCGAGCGCTACGAGCAGGCCTGCACCATCGTCACGAGCAACCTGGACTTCCCCGAATGGGATCAGGCCTTCCCGGCCAACCGGCTGCTGGCCAGCGCAAGCCTGGACCGGCTGCGCCACAACGCCTACTGCCTCGTGCTCGACGGGCAGTCCTACCGCGCCCCCAAGCAGGTGGTCAACCCCACCCGCACAGCACCCGCAAAAGCCTCAAAATAACCCCGCCCAGCAACCCCCCCGGGACGCCCGTTCAGACCCCCGGCACTGGCTCCATTACGCCGAACATCGCTGGCTCCATTACGGCGATCCGTGACACCGTCCTGGCAGCGGTGGCTGGGTCAATGTTGGAATTCCGCGTTTCATTGCGCTGTCCTTGCTGAATCACGTTGGCATCCGTGCCTTCAACGACATGCCGGTCACCAGCTTCGCGTTAAACGAAGAGGCCAAGTCGTTCCTAACTCCGGAGTACTCGTTTGCGCTAGCAGCGAACTTTCAGCCGTGGAGAGACTACGAAGCGAACATCAGAGCCGTTAACCAGCCATGCGCCGTCGTAGCGGGAACAAGTGACGAAGCCTTCTTTACCGACAAGCTTGAGAGTACGTTCCGC
>CAILKA010000230.1 GCA_903834645.1 uncultured beta proteobacterium | reverse complement strand
GGTCGAGGTCGATGGCAAGCGCTACAAGGAGTACTACGGCTCGGCCAGCGACTTCAACAAGGGCGAGTACAAGCACGTGGAAGGCAAGCGCATCCTCGAGCCGATCAAGGGCCGGCTGGCGGACACGCTGCGCGAGATGCGCGAGGATCTGCAGAGCTCGATCAGCTACGCCGGCGGGCGTCAGCTGGCCGACCTGAAGAAGGTCAACTACGTGATCCTGGGCGGCGAGAACGCGGGCGAGCACCTGCTGATGTGACGGCCCGCCGGCCGGCTGGGGCGGGCGCGTCGACGCGCCGGCACGCCCCCGAAAGCGCTCAGGGCATCATCTCTCGCCGCTCGCCGGGCTCGGGGCTGTCCGCGGTGCTGCGGCGATACAGGGGTACAGCACGGGCCGTGGGCTGGGGGCAGCTGCCGCTGTCGGAAAAGGAAAGCGCAGCGGCCAGCAGCGGATCAGTGGACGCACCCACGGGCTGCGTGAAGTCTTCCGCCACCTGGCAGGTGGCCGCGATGCCGTCGAAGTAGCGACCCTCGCCGCGCGCGTTCAGGCTCTCGAAGTTGACGATGCTCCAGGTGGTGCCGCAATTGCTGCCGGGCACGAAGCCCACAGGCTTGCCGCAGCTCGTCTCCCCGATGCCCACCACCTGCAGACCCGCACCGCGCAGACCATTGATGACGAGCTCGCTGGCCGAGCAGGTGCGCCGGCCCATCAGAACGATCACCCGAGGCGCGTTCACGGCGCCCGCCGGCGCAGGGCTGGCAAACCGGTAGACCGCATTCTTGGAGGCCTGCGAGGGGGCGTAGACCAGGGAGGCGAACACCTGCCCGGCCGCGCGCGTGCCGCCGAGGTGGCTCGCCACGGTGCCCGAGAAGGAAACCAGCCCGCCGCCGTTGTAGCGCAGGTCCAGCACCATCTCCTGAACGCCCTGGGCGCGGAACTCGGCAAAGCGCGACTCCAGCGGCGCCTGCGCCTGGCTGATGAAGTTCTGCAGCTGCAGGTAACCCACGCGCCGCCCACCCGGCGTCGTCACCACCTGCGCCTGGGGCACGGGCACGAGGTCGTAGACCGCGGAGGCCAGCGAGACATCGCGCTCGGCCGAGCCGCGAGCCAGGCGAAGCGTGAGCAGCTGGCCGGTGGCCGTGGCCGACAAGGCGCTGAAATCGTCTGCGGCAATGAGCTCGGAGGCCGGGCGGCCGTTGACCGAGACCACCCGGTCGCCCCGGCGCACGTCATTGAGGGCGGCCGCGGAGTTCGGGTCGACCTGGCGCACGTACAGCGGACGGGTGGGCTGGCCCTTGACCTCCAGCCCCGCCACCGCCAACCCGTAGCCCATCGTGCGGGCCTCGCCGTAGAACTGGTTGTAGCGCTCGGTGGATTGGGAGCTGCTCCAGCGGTCGCGCGGCCAGGTGGCGCCCGATGCACTGGGTATCGGATCGCCCCCGGCGTACAGCAGCGCGCTGAAGTAGCGCGTGGCCGACTCGAAGGGCGCGGGATCGGGGCGCGGGGCGAGGGTGTTCCAGAAGTAGGTGTCGGCAAAGAAGTCACGCAGCCACACCTTCTCGTCGGCGGCCGAGCAGCTCGCGCTGGGGGCCGGGCCGCCCCCGCTGCCGCTGCCCCCGCCCCCTCCACCGCAGGCGGCCAGCCCGAGCCATGCAGCCGCGGCGAACAGGCGTGAACCCGCGCTCGCGCCGCGCCGAAGGGGGGCCCAGCGGCTGCCCAATGCGCGCGGGGAAACGGCAGGCGCAGGCAGGTGGTCTCCGGGGGGAGTCGGCGAGGGATGCGTCATGCCGAAAAGTTACCACGACCTACAATCCGCGTCCCCCTCGTGCACGGCTTGCCTGATGGGCCATGGGCCTGCCCGGGCGGGCCGTCCCCAGACTGGCCGGCCCGCCTCGTGCCCGCCTTCCAGCCCGACCTGCAGCCTTTCCCGCCATGACCGAACTCGCCAAATCCTTCGAGCCCGCCGCGATCGAGGCCAAGTGGGCCCCGCTGTGGGAGCAAGGCGGCGCCTGCCAGCCCACGCTCGACCCGGAGCGGGCCTCGTTCTCGATCCAGCTGCCGCCGCCCAACGTCACGGGCGTGCTGCACATGGGCCACGCCTTCAACCAGACGATCATGGACGCGCTCACGCGCTACCACCGCATGCGCGGGTCCAACACGCTGTGGGTGCCGGGCACCGACCACGCCGGCATCGCCACGCAGATCGTGGTGGAGCGCCAGCTCGAGCAGGAAGGCCTCACGCGCCACGACCTCGGGCGCGAGAACTTCGTGGCCCGCGTGTGGAAGTGGAAGGACCAATCGGGCTCGACCATCACGCAGCAGATGCGCCGCCTGGGAGCGAGCGTGGACTGGCAGCACGAGTACTTCACCATGGACGAGAAGCTCTCGTCGGTGGTGGTGGAGACCTTCGTGCAGCTCTACGAGCAGGGCCTGATCTACCGCGGCAAGCGCCTGGTGAGCTGGGACCCGGTGCTCAAGTCGGCCGTCTCCGACCTCGAGGTGGAGAGTGAGGAGGAGGACGGATTCCTGTGGCACATCCGCTACCCGCTCGTCGATGAGGACGGCAGCCTGGCCGCCGCCGGTCTTCCCAGCTCGGTCGTGGTGGCCACGACGCGCCCGGAGACGATGCTGGGCGACACCGCCGTCATGGTGCACCCCGACGACGAGCGCTACCAGGCCCTGGTGGGCCGGCGCGTGCGGCTGCCCCTGTGCGAGCGCGAGATCCCGGTGATTGCCGACGCCTACGTCGACCGCGAGTTCGGCACCGGCGTGGTGAAGGTCACGCCGGCGCACGACGCCAACGACTACGCGGTAGGCCTGCGCCACGGCCTGCCGATGATCGGCGTGCTGGCCCTGGACGCCACCGTCAACGAACAGGCGCCCGAGCGCTACCGCGGCCTGGACCGCTTCGAGGCTCGCAAGCGCGTGGTGGCCGACCTCGAGGCCCAGGGCCTGCTCGTGGAGACGAAGAAACACCGCCTGATGGTGCCGCGCTGCGCGCGCACCGGCCAGGTGGTGGAGCCCATGCTCACCGACCAGTGGTTTGTGGCGGTCAACAAGGTGAGCGACCAGGACCCCACGGGCAAATCGATTGCGCAGAAGGCCATCGACGCGGTGCACAGCGGAAACGTGAAGTTTGTG
>CAILKA010000229.1 GCA_903834645.1 uncultured beta proteobacterium | reverse complement strand
GCGCTCATCGGCGCTTTCGCGTTCGCGCTGCTGCAGGAGTTCTTCAAGTCCGAGGCCATCTTCGGGGCCTTCGCCAAGTACTGGCACCTGGGTCTGGGCCTGACCATCATCGCCAGCGTCGCGCTGCTGCCGCGCGGCCTGGTGGGCGTGCCGGGGCAGATCCGGGAACGACTGATGGGCCGTGCCTCGCGCCGGGCCGAAACCGCGGAGGCGCAAGATGGTCACGCCTGAGACGCCCAAGGTGCTGCTGCGCGGGCGCGACATCACGCGCCGCTGGGGCGGCCTCGTGGCGGTGAACCGCGTCTCGCTCGAGCTCGCGCGCGGCCAGGTGCATGCCGTCATCGGCACCTATGGGGCGGGCTAGTCCACGCTCGTGAACATCCTGTCGGGCGAGATCCCCGCCTCCGAAGGCACGGTGGAGCTGCTCGGCCAGGACGTCACGGCGTGGTCGCAGCCGCGCCGCGCCCGTGCGGGGCTGGGGCGCAGCTACCAGCGCACCACCATCTACCCGAGTTTCACAGTGGCGGAGAACTGCCGCCTGGCCGCCCAGGCGCGCACGCCGCTGCCCTGGCGCTGGTGGGAGGGCGCCGCACGCTGCCGCCACAGCGCCCCGGTGGCGCTCGAGGCCGCCACGCGCGTGGGCCTGGCGGACTTCCTGGACCGCCCGGCCGGGCTGCTCAGCCACGGCCAGAAGCGCCAGCTCGAGATCGCGATGTGCCTGGCCACCGCGCCGCAGGTGCTGCTGCTGGACGAACCGCTGGCCGGCATGGGCGCGGAGGAGACCGACCGCATGCTCGACCTGCTGGCCGAACTGCGTGCCGAGCACGCCATCCTGCTCATCGAGCACGACATGGACGCGGTCTTCCGCATCGCCGACCGCATCACGGTGATGGTCAACGGCAGCGTGATCGCCTCCGATTCGCCGCAGGCCGTGCGCAACAGCGCCGAGGTGCAGGCCGCCTACCTGGGAGGGCACTGAGATGACGATGTCCGACCTCATCCTGGACGCCCACGACCTCCACGCCTGGTACGGCTCGAGCCACATCCTGCACGGGGTGGCGCTGCAGGTCGGCCGCGGCGAGACGGTGGGCCTGCTCGGGCGCAACGGCATGGGCAAGAGCACCCTCATCCGCACGCTGCTGGGCCACGTGGCGCAACGCGACGGCCGCATCCAGCTCTTCGGCCACGACGTCTCGCGCGCCCGGCCGCACGAGGTAGCGCGCCGCGGCGTGGCCTACGTGCCCGAGGGCCGCGGGGTGTTCCCCAACCTCACGGTGCGCGAGAACCTCGTGATGGCCGCGCGCGCGGCCACCGACCCGAACCGCGCCTGGACCTACGAGCGCGTGATGCAGACCTTCCCGCGGCTGGCCGAGCGCGTGGGCAACCTCGGCGCGCAGCTCTCGGGCGGGGAGCAGCAGATGCTCTCGATTGGGCGTGCGCTCATGACGCAGCCCGAGCTCATCATCCTGGACGAAGCCACTGAGGGGCTGGCGCCGCTCATCGTGGCCGAGATCTGGCGCGTCATCGGCCAGATCCGCGCCGACGGCATCGCCACGCTGATTGTCGACCGCGACTACCGCAAGGTGCTCGCGAACTCAGACCGCGCCGTCGTGCTGCAAAAGGGCCAGGTCGTGATGAGCGGCGCCTCGGCCGCGCTGCGCGAGGACCCGCAACTCGCCGCCTACCTCGGCGTCTGAGCCGGCCGCTGCACGCGCCTGCGCGCTTTCCGTCTTCGCGTCCACGAACCTCACCAGAACCTTCAGGAGACTGTCATGCTGAGCTATCAGCTCGAGGCCTTCGGCCGCCCCTTGTCGCAGGTCATCCGAGACACCCCGCAGCCTCAGGGCAGCGAGGTCGTCGTGCGCGTGGGCAGCTGCGGCGTGTGCCACAGCGACGTGCACCTGCACGATGGCTACTTCGACCTCGGCGGCGACGCCAAGCTCGACATGACCCGCGCCCTGCAGCCCCCGCGCACGCTCGGCCACGAGATCGCCGGCACCGTCGTGGCCGTGGGCCCCGAGGCAAGCGGTGTGCAGCTGGGTGACCGGCGCGTGGTGTTCCCGTGGATCGGGTGCGGCAGCTGCTCGCTGTGCGAGGCCGGGCAGGAACACCTGTGCAACAGCCCGCGGGCCCTGGGCGTGCACCGCGACGGCGGCTTTGCCGACCACGTCGTCGTGCCGCACCCGCGCTACCTGCTCGAGTTCGGCTCGCTGGAGGAGGAGCAGGCCTGCACCTACGCCTGCTCGGGCCTGACGGCCTACAGCGCGCTCAAGAAGGTGGCGCCGTTGGGTCCGCGCGATCCGCTGCTGATCATCGGCGCTGGCGGAGTGGGCCTGTCGGGCATCCGCCTGGCGCGCCAGATGTTCGACACGCCCCCGATCGTCGTCGAGCTCGACCCCGCCAAATGGGATATCGCCCGCGAGGCCGGTGCCGGCCAGGTGATCGACCCCAAGGCCGACGGTGCGCTCAAGTCGCTCGTCAAGGCCACCGGCGGCGGCGTGGCCGCGGCCATCGACTTCGTCGGCGCGGCGGCCACCTTCAACTTCGGCTTCGGCGCGCTGCGCAAGGCCGGCAAGCTCGTGTGCGTGGGCCTGTTCGGCGGCTCCACGCCGATCGTGCCAGCGATGGTGTCGATGAAGGCCGTGAGCGTGATGGGCTCCTACGTGGGCAGCCTGCAGGAGATGCAGGAGCTGATGGCGATCGCGCGCAGCGGCGTGCTGCCCGGGCTGCCGCTGACCACCACCCCGCTGGCGCAGGCCACGCAGGCGCTGGAAGACCTTCGCGCCGGGCGCATCCGCGGCCGCACGATCCTCAAGCCCTGAGCCCCGAGCCCATGACCACGACCAAGAAGGCGCCGCCCCCGGCCGGCGCACCGGCTGCGGCCGATACCCTCGACTGGAACACCCTCAGCCCGCTGGCCATGTGGCGCGACTGGGTGGCGCGCTCGGAGTCACAGTGGAGCGAGGCCGTTTCGCAACTGCTCAAGGACCCGCGCTCTGGCGGCGCGCTCAACCGCCACCTCGATGAGCTGCGCATGGCGCATCGCCTTTTCGGCGAGATGGCGCAGGCCTCGCTGGCGGCTTCCAACCTGCCCTCGCGCAGCGACCTCGAGGCCCTGGACGAACGCCTGGGCCGCGTGGAAGACGGGTTGGCGGGGGTGGCCGCCGAGCTTTCGCGGTTGCGCACCGCGCTCGAGTCGGCGGTACCGGCAGCTTCGGTGGCGCCTGCGCGCCCGGCGCGCAACCGGCGCCCCGCTTCCCCTAAGGCCTGAGATGAGCCACGCCCCCGAGGCGAGCGCCACACCGCGCCTGCCCCACCCCATCCAGCGCACGCTGGCCCGCATGGGCCTGCCCGCTGAGGACTTCGACCAGATGGCCGGGCCCCTGGGCGTCACACCCAAGGACACGATCCACGCCCAGGGCACGCTTAAGCTGCACCACTACCGGCCCCTCGTGGAGAGCGTCTACCGCACCCCGGTGCTCGTGGTCACCTCGCTCGTCAATCAGCCCACCATCCTCGACCTCGTGCCTGGCCAGAGCATGGTCGAGTACCTGCTGCGCCACGGCTACGACGTCTACCTCATCGAGTGGGGCCGCCCGCGGCGCGAGCACCAGCACCTCGTGCTCGAGGACTACGTCCTCGACCGCCTGCCGCGCTGCATCGAGCGCGTGCTGCAAGACAGCGGCGAGCGCGAGCTCACGCTGCTGGGCTACTGCGTGGGCGGGCTGCTGGCGGTGCTCCACACCGCGCTGCACCCGAAGGCTCCGGTGCGCAACCTCGTGTGCATGGCCGCCCCCGTCAACGGCGACGGCCTGGAGTCGCTCAAGGCCTGGATGGGCGAGCGCTTCGACGAGGAGAGCCTCATCGAGCAGTACGGCAACGTGCCGGCCGACTGGGTGCAAAACGCGCTGCGCGCGCTGCGGCCCTTCGGCAAGGTGGCTGGCGCGATGAACGTGCTGAACCAGGTCGACCAGGACGAGGTCGTTCGCAGCTTCCTGCGAATGGGCAAGTGGGAGAGCGACAACGTCCCCTTCCCCGGCGGCGTCTTTCGCCAGATGGTCAACGGCTTCCTGCGCGAGAACCGGCTCGTGCAGGGCACCTGGGAGATCGGCGGCCAGCGTGTCGATCTCGGCGCCATCCGCGTGCCGCTGCTGCACCTGCTCGCGCAGGACGACCACATCACGCCTTACGCCTCCTCGCGCGACCTCGTGCGCCTGGCCGGCAGCCCCGACAAGACCGAGACCATCGTCAAGGGCGGCCACGTCGGCCTGGTGGCCGGCCGCGGCGCGCAACTGCGCATGTGGCCCGCACTGGACGCCTGGCTGGCGCCTCGATCGGCCTGAGCCCGAGCGCCTTCGCCTTCCCGACATCTCCTTTCCTGCAAGAGGTCACCCCGCATGCGCTGCTACTGCGTCATCCACCACGGCCAACCCCTCGAGCGCGTGGACAAGCCCGTTCCCACCCCGCAAGGCACCCAGGTGCTCGTGAAGGTGCGCGCGGCCGGCCTGTGCCACACCGACCTGCACCTGTGGGAAGGGCACTACGACATCGGCGGGGGCAAGAAGCTCACGCTGGCCGAGCGCGGCATCAAGCCCCCGCTCACGCTGAGCCACGAGATCGTGGGCGAGGTGGTGTCCGCAGGCTCCGAGGCCGGCCCCGTGCCCTTGGGCCGTACGATGCTCGTGCACCCGTGGATCGGCTGCGGCGAGTGCGCCGCCTGCCGGCGCGGGGAGGAGAACCTGTGCACCCAGCCGCAGGTGATGGGCATCAAGCAGCCCGGCGGCTTTGCGGAGTACACGGTGGTGCCCCACCCGCGCTACCTGGTGGACATCGACGGGCTCGACCCGGCTGCGGCCACGCCGCTGGCCTGTGCGGGCCTGACCACCTACAGCGCGCTGCGCAAGTTCGGCGCGCGCCTGCACGAGGGCCCCGTCGTCATCATCGGCGCCGGCGGCCTCGGCCTCATGGCCATCGAGGTGCTCAAGGCGCTGGGCGGCCAGGGCGCCATCGTCGTGGACATCGACCCCGTCAAGCGCGAGGCGGCGCTGGCCGCCGGAGCCCTGAAGGTGATCGACGCCCGCGCCAGCGACGTCGTCGCGCAGATCCAGGCCGCCACCGGCGGTGGCGCGCGCGCCGTGCTCGACCTGGTGGGCGCCACCCCCACCGTCTCCACGGCTGTGGCGAGCTGCGCACGCGGTGGCCACATCGTGATCTGCGGCCTGATGGGCGGAGACATCACGCTGCCGCTGCCGGTGATCCCGCTGCGTCCGCTGACGATCCAGGGCTCCTATGTGGGTACGCTCGCCGAGCTGCGCGAGCTCGTGGCGCTTGCACGCGAGAAGGGCCTGGCGCCCATTCCGGTCACGCAGCGCCCGCTGGACGAAGCCAACGAGGCCCTGCAGGCGCTGCACGAGGGCCGCGTCGTCGGCCGTACGATCCTGGTTCCCTGAACCCCCGCTTCGCCTGGAAGGAACGCGCACACCATGTACCCGACCCTGAGCCTCTACATCGACGGTGAATTCATCCACGGCGGCGGCCGCCGCGAGCAAGACATCGTCAACCCCGCCACGCACGAGGTGATCGGCAAGCTGCCTCACGCCACGCGCGAGGACCTCGACCGGGCGCTGGCCGCCGCGGCGCGCGCCTTCGAGAGCTGGAAGAAGAGCTCGCCGCTGGAGCGCAGCAAGGTGCTGCGCAAGGTGGCCGAGCTCGCGCGCGAGCGCGCCGCGGACATCGGCCGCGCGATGACGATGGACCAGGGCAAGCCGCTGGCCGAGAGCACGGGCGAGGTGGTGTTCTGCGCCGAGCACGCCGAGTGGCACGCCGAGGAGTGCCGCCGCATCTACGGCCGCGTGATCCCCGCGCGCGTGGACGGCGTGCGCCAGACGGTGCTGCGCGAGCCGGTGGGGGTGGTGGCCGCCTTCTCGCCGTGGAACTTCCCCTTCAACCAGGCCATCCGCAAGATCTCGGCGGCCGTGGGCGCGGGCTGCTCGATCATCCTCAAGGGCCCGGAAGACACGCCGAGCGCCGTCGTGGCCCTTGCCCAGCTCTTCCACGACGCCGGCCTGCCCAAGGGCGTGCTCAACATCGTCTGGGGCGTGCCCTCGGAGGTGAGTGATCACCTCATCGGCAGCCCCGTCGTGC
>CAILKA010000228.1 GCA_903834645.1 uncultured beta proteobacterium | reverse complement strand
GTGCGCGAGCTGCCGGCGGGCCAGCGGCCCGAGGTGTTCTGGGCCTCCGCGCCCGACGCCTTCGAGGTGCTGGCCGGGCAGAAGCTGCTCGACAACGTCGCGGACCTGGCCAACAAGGCCGCACCGGCCAAGGTCGGCAACTACCCCATCAACAACCCACAGGGCCTGTACCTGGGGCAGGCCCTGGCCGGCTACGGCCTCATGTACAACACCCGCTACATGGCGGCCAACAAGCTGCCGGTGGCCAGGCGGTGGGCCGAGCTCGTCAAGCCCGTCTACTTCGGGCACCTGGCCATGAGCTCGCCCTCGCGCTCGGGCACGACGCACCTGACGGTGGAGACCCTGCTGCAGGGCGAGGGCTGGGACAAGGGCTGGTCGCAGATGCTGCAGATCGCGGGCAACTGCGCCGCCATCACCGAGCGCAGCTTCGGCGTGCCCGACGGCGTCAACAACGGGCAGTTCGGCATCGGCCTGGTGATCGACTTCTTCGGCCTGGCGGGCAAGTATTCGGGTTTTCCGGTGGAGTTCGTCTACCCCGACGTGACGGCGGTGGTGCCGGCCAACATCGCGCTCGTGTCGGGTTCGAAAAACCCCAGCGAGGCGCGCCGCTTCATCGCCTGGACGGTGTCGATGGAAGGGCAGCAGCTGCTCTACGACCCGAAGATCTCGCGCCTGCCGATCCTGCCGCCTGAAGCCATGGGGGGCAAGACGCCTGCGGGCTACCCCAATCCCTTCGAGATCGCCAAGCGGGCCAAGGTGCAGTTCGACTCCGACTTGTCGGAGGCGCGCTACAACGTGGTCTCGGCGATGTTCGACCAGGCCATCACCTTCCGCCTCAAGGAGCTGCAGGCCGCGACGAAGGCCATCCACGAGGCCGAGGCGGCGCTGGCGAAGAATCCCAACGCCCAGGCGGCTGCGCTGCTCAAGCAGGCGCGCGAGACGGCCTACTCGCCCGTGGTGGGCCCGCGCATGGCCGGTGACAAGGACTTCCTGGCCCTCTTTGCCGCCAACAAGAAGGACGCCGCGGTGAACAAGCAGGTCACGGGCCTGGAGGACCGCTGGAACGCCGCCGCGCGCGAGAACTACGCCAAGGCGCGCGCGCTGGCCGAGCAGGCCGGCGCGCTGCTGCGTTGAGCGCGCCCGACGCCGCTCCCGCAGCGAGCCTGCAGGGGAAGGCCCGCCCGGGCGGGGGCTGGAGCGTGGGCGTGGGCGCCGGTACCTGGGTGGCCGCTGCGCTCGTCCTGGCCTTCCTGCTGCTCTTCCTCGTGCTGCCCGTGGCGCGCGTGTTCCACGCCGCCTTCGTCGACGCCGACGGCAGCTTCACGCTGGGCCACTTCGGCGCCTTCGCAGGCATCTCGCTCATGCGCGAGGCCTTCTTCAACAGCCTGTACGTGGCCGTGATGTCCACCGTGTGGGCCACGCTGATCGCGGTGCCGCTGGCCTACTTCACGGTGCGGTTCCGCTTTCGCGGGGCGCTGCTGATCCAGACGCTCGGGGTGCTGCCGCTGATCATGCCGCCCTTCGTGGGCGCGGTGGCGCTGCAGCTGATCTTCGGCCGCTCGGGCACCGTCAACCTGCTGGCGCAGGAGCACCTGGGCTTCACGCTGCCGATCATGGAAGGGCTCGGTGGCCTGGTCTTCGTGCAGGCCATCCACTACTTCCCCTTCATCCTGATGAATCTCACGGCCGCGCTGCGCAACATCGACGGGGCGATGGAGGAGGCGGCGCTGAACCTGGGCTGCCGCGGCTGGCGGCTGTTTGCGCGCGTGGTGTTCCCGCTGGCCCTGCCGGGCTTTCTCGCCGGCGCTTCGCTCGTCTTCGTGAAGGTCTTCGACGACCTGGGCACGCCGCTCGTGATGGGGCAGACGAACCTGCTGGCGCCCCAGGCCTACCTGCGCATCACGCAGGTGGGGCTGGAGGACCCGCTGGGCTACGTGATCAGCGTCATCCTGATCGCCTTCTCGATCCTGGCGATGGCCTTGTCGGCCTACGCGCTTCGCGGGCGCGACTACGCGAGCGTGCAAAAGGGTGGCACGAGCCTGCAGCGGCGCACGCTGACGCCGCTGGCCAGCGCGCTGGCCTATGGCTGGATCGCGCTGCTGCTGCTCGTCACGCTGTCGCCGCACGTGGGGGTGCTGCTGCTGTCGTTTGCGCGCGTGTGGAGCTTCTCGCCGCTGCCCGATGCCTACACGCTGGCGCACTACGCCACCGTGTTCGCCGACGCCGGCGGCATGATCCGCAACACGCTCGTCTACTGCGGCCTGGCGGCGCTGCTGGACGTGGTGATCGGCGTGACGGTGGCCTACCTGATCCTGCGCACGCGCTTGCCGGCGCGCCAGTGGCTCGACTGGATCGCCACCGCGTCGCTGGCGGTTCCGGGTCTCGTGCTGGCCATCGGCTACCTGCGCCTGTACAAGGGCGTGACGCTGCCCGGCACCGAGGTGCTGCTCACGGGCACGTGGGTGATGATCATGCTGGCCTACGCCGTGCGGCGGCTGCCTTACGCGCTGCGCGCCTGCGTGGCGGCGCTGCAGCAGGTGCATGTGTCGCTGGAGGAGGCGGCGCAAAGCGTGGGCGCCACGCGCGCGCGCACGATCCGGCGGGTGGGCGTGCCGCTGATGGCCGGCGGGATCCTGGCGGGCTTCGTCACGAGCTTCATCACGGCGGCCGTCGAGCTCTCGGCCACGATCCTGCTGGTGTCGGCAGACTCGCAGGCGCCCATGAGTTACGGCATCTATCTCTACATGCAGAGCGTGGCCGGGCGCGGGCCCGGGGCGGCCCTGGGGGTGCTGGCCATCGTCGTGGTGGCCCTGGGCACCTGGCTGTCGCACCAGGTGGTGGAGCGCGCCGACCGGCGCTTTGCGGGCTAGGCTCGGGGGGCCACATGAGCGAACAGGATCCGGATCCGGGAGCCACGATGAAGAGCGTGAGCGTGCAGTGCCGCGGCATCGGCCTGTCCTACGGGGCCACCGAGGTGCTCAAGGACGTGAACCTGGAGATCGAGCCGGGCGAGTTCTACGCCCTGCTCGGCCCCTCGGGCTCGGGCAAGAGCACGCTGCTGCGGCTGATCGCCGGCTTCGTGCGGCACCAGCGCGGCGAGCTCCTCGTGGACGGGCAGGACCTCACCGCCCTGGAGCCCTGGGAGCGCCAGGTCGGGCTCGTGTTCCAGAACTATGCGCTGTGGCCGCACCTGACGGTGTGGGACAACGTGGCCTTCGGGCTCGTGGAGCGGCGTATGCCCAAGGAGACGATACGCCGGAAGGTCGGCGCGGCGCTGGAGCTCGTGGGGTTGTCGTCATTTGGCGAGCGCCGCCCCGGGCAGCTCTCCGGTGGGCAGCAGCAGCGCGTGGCACTCGCCCGCACGCTCGTGATCGAGCCGCAGGTGCTGCTGCTCGACGAGCCGCTTTCGAACCTGGACAAGACGCTGCGCGTGCAGATGCGCCAGGAGCTGCACGCGATGCAGCGGCGCCTGGGCGTGACGACGATCTTCGTCACGCACGATCAGGAGGAGGCGATGACCACCGCCGACCGCATGGCCGTGCTCGAGCACGGCGTGGTGCAGCAGGTGGGCACGCCCATGGAGCTCTATGACGAGCCGGCCAACGCCTTCGTGGCGGGATTCGTGGGCACGACCAACCTGGTGCCGGGCTCGGCGCGGCTGTTTGCCGACGGCAGCGTGGCCGTCGAGCTCGACGGCCTGGGCACGATCCGCTTGTCCGAGGCCGCCGGCGGCTTCATGCGCGGGCCGGTGACGGTGGCGCTGCGACCCGGTGCATTCGTGCTGGGCTCGCGCCGCGTGGTGCGCGATGCGCGGCTGGCCTGGACCGAAGGGGTGGTGCAGGCGGCGGAATTCCTGGGCGAAACCACGCGCTACCGCGTGCAGGCCGGGGGCCAGGTGCTGTCGGTCGACGAGGTGCACCGCATCGGCCAGGGTCGCTTTGCTCCCGGTGCGGAGGTGGTCGTGGGGGTGGATGGCACGCAGGCCAGGCTGATTCCGGGCTGAGCGCGGGCCTGCGCCATCGGCGCGGCAGGTGCATCGCGGTCCGTGGCGCGACGCGGGGTGCCGGGGGTTCAGTCCCGCGGTGGCCGATCGGGTGGAGTGGGTGGCACGAAGGGGTAGCGCAGCCGCGGCTTGGGCCCGACGGCCCCGCCGGCGGTGGACGGCCGCACGAAGCGGGCGCGGTCACCGGGCCGGGCCTCCCAGGACCAGGCCGGGAACTCGCCGCGCGCCAGGGCGAGCTGACGCAGGAAGAGCCGCCTGCGCTGGCTCGCCCGGATGCTGGCATCGAGGGCCGGTGCGTCCCAGTCGGCCTGCACGCGCGCGAGCAGGGCAGCGAGCAAGTCGGCGTGTGCCGGATCGGCCGCCAGGTCGTGCAGCTCCAGCGGATCGCGGGCCAGATCGAAGAGCAGCGGCGGCAGCCCGAGCGTGCAGACGAGCTTGTGCGGGCCGCGGCGCAGCATCCGCGACGGGGCGCACACGCCTTCCGAGGAGTACTCCGACAGCACGTCGGCGCCATGGCCTTGGGCGCCTTGCAGCACGGGCAGCAGGCTGCGGCCGTCCAGAGGATCGACCGGCTCGATGCGCGCGCCGCCGGCTCCGGCGGCCGCGTCGAGGAAGGTGGGCAGCAGATCCACGAGCGAGCACGCGCCGCTGCGGCGCCCGGGCTGCGTGACGCCGGGCCAGCGCACCACCAGCGGCACGCGCACCGAGGGCTCGTAGAAGGTCTGCTTGAACCACATCCCGCGCTCGCCCATCATCTCGCCGTGGTCGGCACAGAAGACCACGAGGCTGCGCGAGGCCAGGCCGCTTTGCGCCAGCGCGTCGAGCACCAGACCGATCTTTTCGTCGACGTAGCTCGCCATCGCGTAGTAGGCGCGCCGGGCGCGCTGCACATGCGCGGGCGTGATGCGGTGGCGGTCCTGGCCGTGCGCCAGGTAGAGCCACTGGCTGTGCGGGTCCAGCCGTTCGTAGGGGATCTCCGGCACCCGCGGCGGGTCGATCTCCACGCCTTCGTAGCGCTCCCAGTGCGCCTGCGGCGCGACGAAGGGCGGGTGCGGATGCGTGAAGGAGACGGTGAGGAAGTGCGCCCCGGCCTCGCCGCGCTCCTCGGCGCGCGCGAGGTCCCAGATGCGCTGCACCGCCACGTGCGCCACCTCCTCGTCGTAGTCGATCTGCATGTTGCGCAGGCTCGGCCCCGCGTCCACGACGTGGCCCATGCCCACACCGGTGGGCTTGTGGCCCGGGCCCTGCGACCAGTCGGGCACCCACAGGAACTCGGCCGGGTAGATGTCGGTGGTGAGCCGCTCGTGAAAGCCGTGCAGCTGGTCGGGTCCGACGAAGTGCATCTTGCCGGCCAGTACCGTGCGGTAGCCCGCGGCCGACAGGTAGTGCGCCATCGTGGGCACCTCGGCGCGCAACTCGCTCGCGTTGTCCCAGACCTGCAGCGCATGCGGCATGCGCCCGGCGAGCATCGAAGCGCGCGAGGGCGCGCAGATCGGGAAGTTGCAGTAGGCCGAGTCGAACACCACGCTCTCGCGTGCGAGCGCCGCAAGCCTGGGCGTGCGCACCACCGGGTGCCCGTAGAGGGACAGGAAGGGAGCCGACAGCTGGTCGGCCATCACGAGCACGATGTGCGGGCGCTCGGCTGTGGCGGCCGTGGCGGCTGTGGCGGCCGTGGCGGCCGTGGCGGCCGCGGGTGGGGTGGCGGCGCTCATCAGCTCTCGAGCTTGATCTGCCCGGTGCGCATCACCTGGCCCCACTTGCGGATGTCGGCAGCCAGGGCCGCGGCCAGCTCCTGGGGCCCGCCGACGCGCGGCTCGAGCCCGCGCTGCACCAGCGTTTGCACGGTGGCGGGCACCGCCAGCAGCCGTGTGATCTCGGTGGCCAGCCGCTGCACCGTGTCTTTGGGTGTGGCCACGGGTGCGAACACGCCGAGCCATTGGCCCGCCTCGTAGCCCGCCAGGCCCGCCTCGGCTGCGGTGGGCACTTCCGGCAGCAGCGCAAAGCGCTGCCGGCCCGTGACGGCGAGGGCGCGCAGCTGGCCACCCCGGATCTGCGGCAGCGCCACCGGTACGGTGGCCACCATCAGCGACAGGCGCCCGCCGATGAGGTCGGTCATCGCGGGGCTGCGGCCGTAGGGCACGTGCAACATCTGAACGCCAGCGGTTTGCGCGAGCAGCTCGCTGAAGAGGTGTGCCGGGCTGCCGACCCCGGGCGTGCCGTAGGAGAGCTCGCCCGGCTTGGCCTTGGCGGCGGCCATCAGCTCGGCCAGCGTGCGGTACGGCGCACTGGCGGGCACCACGATCACCGAGTGGCTGTCGGCCACCAGGGCCACCGGCGCGAGGTCCTTGAGCGGGTCGTAGGCCGTCTTGCGGCCACCGGCCACGTCCAGGGCGATCGAGCTCGTGCCCATCAGCAGCGTGTGGCCGTCGGGTGCGGACTTGGCCACCTGGTCGGCACCGAGCGTGCCGGCGGCACCGGGCACGTTCTCGGCCGTGGCGCCCATGCCCCAGGCCTTGCCCAGGCCCTCGGCCAGCACGCGGCCGCCTGTGTCGACCAGGCCCCCGGGGGCCCAGGGCACGACGATGCGCAGGGGCCGGCTCGGGAAGGCCGGCTGGGCCCGTGCCGGCGCGATCATCCCGCTGGCCACGCTGGCGAGCCCCAGCAGTCCTCCCAGCGCCTGGCGTCGACTCTTTCCATCCGCCTGCTGTCTCATGCTCTCTGCCTCCTATGGTAAGTGTGCGCTCACGCTGATACGCGAAAGCCGATGTTCGAGGCAGCGCTCGCGGGTGTGTTGAAGCTGCGCCCGGCCACCCGGTAGCGGTTGCAGTACGAGGCGTGGCACAGGAACGAGCCGCCTCGCATCGTGCGCCGGCCGCTCGGCAGCGCCTGCAGCGGCTCGTCGGCCGAGGTGTCGAGGTGGTAGCGCGGCGAGTACCAGTCGGCGCACCACTCCCAGACGTTGCCCGCCATCTGGTACAGGCCGTAGCCGTTGGGCGCAAAGCTGGCTGCCGCCACCGGAGCGGGGGTCCAGCCCTCGGCGGGCTGGTCCGGAAAGCGCCCGCGCCAGATCTGGCACAGGCCGCGGCCCTCGTCGCCGAGCTCGTCGCCCCAGGGGTAGCGTGCGCCTTCGAGCCCGCCGCGCGCGGCGTACTCCCACTGCGCCTCGCTGGGCAGCCGCGTGCCGGACCATTCGCAATAGGCCTGTGCGTCGTGCCACGACACCTGCACCACGGGGTGATCGAGCCGGTCGAGGATCGTCGAGCCGGGCCCGAACGGACGCTGCCAGCACGCGCCTTCCACCGGTACCCACCAGGGCAGCGCCGCGGCAGTGCGGCGCGCGGCCTGGCGCGCGGGCGTGGGCAGCTGCAACCAGAACACGAAAGACGAGCCGAGTTCCTCGGCCTGCGTCACGTGGCGCGTGGCGCGCACGAAGGCGCGGAACTGCGCGTTGGTGACGGTGGTCTCGGCCATCGCGAAAGGTGCCAGGCGCACACGCCGCGCAGGGCCCTCGCCATCCTCGGCGAAGCCCTCGGCGCTGTCGGTGCCCATCCCGAACTCGCCGCCGGGCAGGTGCACGAGGCGCGGGCGCTCATCCTCCAGGCTTGCCCCCTGCCCGGGGCCCACTTCGCGCCGCGACGGCGGGGCGGGGTGGATTGGCGGCGCCTGGCCTTCGGGCCGGGCGGGGCTGCAGCAGGCGCGGGCGGCCTCAGTCACCGCCGCCGGCCTTCACTCGTCTTCCCAGAAGGCACGCGTGACGCCCTGGCTGCGCATCAGCGCCACGATCTGCTCGCGCGGGATCACGCCGCAGCGCTGCGCCCAGGCCTCGTACTGCGCGGCCATGTCGCGCACGCGCCCGGGATGCTGCGCCGCCAGATCGTTGAGCTCGGTGCGGTCGGCATCCAGGTCGTAGAGCTCCCAGGGGCCGGGGTGCTTGCGCACCAGCTTCCACTTGCCGATGCGCACTGCGCAGTTGCCCTCATGCTCCCAGAACATCGGCGGGCGCTCGGGCAGCTCGGCCTGCAGGGCGGGCTTGAGCGAGTGGCCTTCCAGCGGCGCGATCGCCTGACCCTCCCACTGCTCGGGGTAGGGCAGCCCGGTCACGTCCAGCAGCGTGGCCATGATGTCGGGCAGGTAGCCCGGCGTGTGGCGTATCGCGCCGCGCTCGGTGATGCCCCGCGGCCAGTGCATGATCAGCGGGGTCGAGATCCCGCCCTCGTGGATCCAGTGCTTGTAGAGGCGAAACGGCGTGTTCGACAGGTTCGCCCATGCCTGGCCGTAGCTCTGGTAGGTGTTCTCCGGGCCCGGCATGATCGAGGTGTTGTTGCCGATGTGCACGGGCTCGCCGCTTCGAGTGTGTGACCGCGCGATCATGAGCTTGTCCACCAGCTCCTCCAGCGACACGCCCTCGGGGATGTCTTCCGCGCAGGCGCCGTTGTCGGCCAGGAAGATGAAGAGCGTGTTGTCCAGGCGCCCGGCTTCCTCGAGCGCGCGCACGATGCGCCCGATGCC
>CAILKA010000227.1 GCA_903834645.1 uncultured beta proteobacterium | reverse complement strand
CGCGGCTGGGCTTGAGCCAGAACCGGGTCTCGCACCTGGAGGGCCACTCCGATGAGCTCAGCGTCAAGCAACTGCTGACCTGGTGCGCCGTGGTCGGGCTGGAGCTGAGTCTGGCGCATCGCTTGGCCAAGGTGCCTGAAACCAGCGAGGTCCAGGCCCCTGGGTCTGCCACCACCACGCCGCCGGAGTGGTGAGATGGCCCGCCGCTCCAAGACCCAGACCCTGGCCCTGTGGGCCAACGGCACCTACGTAGGGCGCTGGACCGTCAGCGCCCGCGGCGACATGGAGCTGCAGTACGCCCCCGCCTGGCGGGCGTCAGCCGTGGGTCGCCCCTTGTCGCTGTCGCTGCCCTTCGGCCTGGGGGACGAGCCGCTCAAAGGCCCCTCGGTCGAGCACTACTTCGATAACCTGCTGCCCGACAGCCTGGCCATGCGCAAGCGGGTGGCGGAGCGCTTCCGCACCGGCTCGGTCGAGGCCTTCGACCTGCTGGCAGCCATCGGCCGTGACTGCGTGGGCGCGCTGCAGTTTCTGCCCGAGGGCGCGGCACCCGAGGGGCACGACCGGGTCCAGGGCGTCGAAGTGGACGACGCTGCCATCGAGCGCCACTTGCTCGAGGTCGTGACGCCAGACCGATTCGGGGCGGCTCGCGACCCGGACGACGACTTCCGCATCTCCCTGGCCGGCGCACAAGAGAAAGACGCCTTCCTGCGCTGGAACGGCCGCTGGATGAAGCCGCGCGGCGCCACGCCGACCACGCACATCTTCAAGCTGCCGCTGGGACTCGTCGGCGGGCGGCAGGCGGACTTCAGCACCTCGGTGGACAACGAGTGGCTGTGCCTGAGGCTGCTGGCGGCCTACGGCCTTCCAGTGCCCGAGGCGGAGATTGCGTCCTTTGGCCAGCAGCGGGTGCTGGTGGTCGAGCGCTTCGACCGGGTGGTGTCTGCTGACGGCCAGCGGCTGCTGCGGCTGGTGCAGGAGGACTTCTGCCAGGCGACGGGCACCTCGCCCTTGTTGAAGTACGAGGCAGAGGGCGGCCCCGGGCTGGGTGCGCTGTTCACGCTGCTGCAGCAGTCGGTCGACGCGGAGCGCGACCTGCGCACCCTGATGGCCTCGCAGCTGCTCTTCTGGATGCTCCGCGCGCCGGACGGGCATGCGAAGAACTTCAGTATCCACCTGCTGCCCGGTGGACGATACCGGTTGACCCCGCTCTACGACGTCGTGTCGGCGTACCCGGTCATGGGAGACGGGCCCAACCAGTGGTCATCCCGCGAGCTCAAGCTCGCGATGGCTCTGGTGGGTAAGAGCCGCCACGACGAGGCTGAGCGCATCCAGCGGCGGCACTTCAACAGCACGGCCAAGCGCTTCGGATACGGCGAGACGGCCGAGCCTTTGATTCACGAACTCGTTGAGCGCACACCGGCCGTCATCGACGAGATGCAGCAGGTTCTTCCGGCCGGGTTCTCGCAAGAGGTGGCGGACAAGGTGCTGGGCGGGCTGCAGAGCGCAGCCCGCGCCCTCGAGGGCATGCCAGCGGGGTGAGGCCCGTGCACCGCTAGCCCTGTGCTTCTCGGCAGGTGTAGCCCCGAGCCGGGTCCAGTCTCGAACTAGGGAAGATTTGTGGCAAAGACCCGAGTTGCCGCGGTCTGGCCAAGAAAAAAAGCCTGCACTCTCGTGCAAGCCTTTGATCTTCTTCGGTTTTCTTTGGCTCCCCGACCTGGGCTCGAACCAGGGACCTACGGATTAACAGTCCGGCGCTCTACCGACTGAGCTATCGGGGAATAGCCTCGAATTATAGCCCGCCTTCAGAGACTTCAGAGATCGGCCTGCACGCTCACCCGCCAGGTGCG
>CAILKA010000226.1 GCA_903834645.1 uncultured beta proteobacterium | reverse complement strand
GGCGGCTGGGGCGCCAGGCGGCTGGACCTGCTGCCCGACGTGCCCACCTTCAAGGAACTGGGCTTCGATGTGGAGTTCTACATCTGGTCGGGCGTCTTCGCCCCGGCGGGCCTGGCACCGGCCAAGCTCGAGCAGCTGCGCACGGCCGTGCGCCGCTCCGTCCAGGATCCGGGCTTCCTGCAGGCCATGGGCGCCATGAACACGCCCGTGCGCCACATGGAAGGCGCCGAGTTCGACCGTTTCATCGAACAGGACGCAGCGCGCATGGCCAAGGTCGTCAAGGCAATGGGGAAGCTCGAATGAAGTACGTCCGGTACACCGTTCCCTCCGAGGGCCCCACCCCGCGCATCGGGGTGCTGCAGGGTGAACGCGTCCTGCAGATCGATGGCTGGGGCGGCGACATGCGCAGCCTGATTGCCGAGGCCGACCGCGCCCGTGCGACGGCCCCGAGCCGCGAATTGCCGCTGACCTCGGTGCAGCTGCTCGCTCCGGTCATCCCGGGCACCATCCTGTGCTCGGGGAGCAACTACCACTCGCACAACCGCGAGAAGGCCGCCGCCCCCACCTCCGGCAAGGAGCCCGAGTTCTTCGTCAAGACGGGCGACGTGGTGGTGGGCCCCGGTGAAGGCGTCGTGGCTGACCCTCTGCTCACCCGCAAACTCGATTGCGAGACCGAGCTGGCCATCGTCATCGGCAAGCCCGGGCGTCACATTCCGGTGGCGCGCGCGCTGGAGCACGTGTTCGGCTACACGATCGTCAACGACGTCACCGCGCGTGACCGCCAGGTACGCCGCAAGCCCGATGGCAGCACCTGGTACGAGCTCGGCCGCGGCAAGCTCTTCGACACCGCCGCGCCGCTGGGCCCGTGCATCGTCACGGCCGACGAAATCCCCGACCCCCAGCGTCTGCGCCTGCGCACCCGCATCAACGGAGAGCTGCGCCAAAGCGCGAGCACCGGCGACATGATCTGGAGCTGCGCCGAGCTGATCCACTTCTTCTCGGTCAACCTCACGCTCAAGCCGGGCATGGTCATCATCACGGGCACGCCCGCGGGCACGGCGTGGTCGGTGGATGCCGAGCTGGGTGGCCACTGGAGCCCGCCGGAAGATGGCGAGCCGCTCGTGCCCGCGCGCGGCTACAACCAGCCCGGAGACGTGGTGGAGTCCGAGATCGAGGGCATCGGCGTGCTGAAGAACCCGGTGGTGGGCCCTGTGGCCTGAAGGCCACGATGGACCCTCAGGCCTGGTTCCTCTACCTGCTGGCCTGCGTCGGCCTGGCCCTTTCGCCCGGGCCCAACGGGCTCCTCGCGCTCACCCACGGAGCCCTGTACGGCCCGCGCAGGGCGGTGTGGACGGCGGCCGGCGGCTGCACCGGCTTCGTCGCGCTGATCGGGGCGAGCCTCTTTGGCATCGGCGCGCTGCTGCAGGCCACGCCGGCGGCGCTCACCGCGCTCAAGTGGGGCGGGGGCGCATACCTCGTGCTCCTGGGCGTGCAGGTGTGGCGCGCCCCACCCCCGGGCGTGGTGCTGCCAGGCTCGCAGGGCTCGGTGTCGGGCACGGCCCTGTACCGGCAGGCGCTGATCACGGCGCTCAGCAACCCCAAGGCGCTGCTCTTCTTCCTGGCCTTCCTGCCTCAGTTCATGGACCCTGCGCGCAGCCTGCTGCTGCAGTTCGCCGTGATGGCAGGCACCTACGCCGTCATCGAGCTGGCCTTCGAGGTCGGGCTGGCGGCCGCCGCCCATCGCATCAGCCCCTGGCTGCAGCGCTCCGGTCAGCGCTTCAACCAGGCCTGCGGGGCGATGTTCGTGCTGATCGGGGTGGGGCTGCCGCTGCGGGGCTAGTCAGGCCAGACTACCCGCCCCACAGCTCGACCAGTTCCGGCACCCACCGGCGCGCGCCGTCCACACTACCGGCCTCGACGGCGGCTTCGAGCGCCCCGAGCACCGCCTGTGCAATGTCGTCCTGTGCGCCCGCTTGCGCCGCCATCTCGCGGTAGTAGGAGAGATCCTTGACCGCGTTGCCCAGCGAGAACTTCAGCCCAGACGGGTCGCGCGCGAGGACGTAGGGCTTCAGGCGCTCCAGCGCAATGCCGCCGCCGCCGCCCTTGGCCAGCACCTCCACGAAGGCAGCAGGGGCCACGCCCTGGCGGCTGGCGCACGCGGCCGCCTCGGCCAGCAGCGTCACCATCCCCAGGGACACGTAGTTGTGCAGCAGTTTCATGCCGTGGCCCGCACCCACCGGGCCCACATGCGTCACGTTCTCGGCGTAGCAGGCCAGAACCGGCTTCATCTCCTCCAGCAGAGCCGTCTCGCCACCTACCAGCAGGTTCAGTCGCCCCTCGGCCGCCTCCTTCGGGGTGCGTGTCATGGGTGCATCGAGGAAGCGCCCGCCCGCCTCCTGCACCGCCTGCGCCATGCGACGCGTGGAGCCGGGCAGCGAGGTGGAGCAATCGATCACCACGGCCCCCGGCTGCAGGCCCTCGAGCACGCCCGCCGGCCCGGTCAGCACAGCCTCCACCTGTGGCGAGCCGGTGACCACCAGGATCACCACCTGAGCCCCTTGCGCCACCTCGCGCGCACTGGACACGGCCACCGCGCCAGCAGCGCGCAGCGCATCGAGCGGCTGGTTGCCGGGGTGGTCGAGCACCGTCAGCGCGTGTCCGTGCTTGACGAGGTTGCTCGCGATGCCGTGGCCCATCAGGCCAATGCCGATCATGCCGATGTTCATGGAAAGCCCAACAATCAAGCCAGCTGCAGTGGCCTGCCAGGTTCCCGTCCGGGACCCTGGCATCCACCTCGGGTGGTTCGATCCTAACCCGCAGCGGGGCGCCCCGGATACCATGCGGCACCCGTGCCCAGAGGCCGAGCACGGACAAGGAAGACGATTGCTCAGCAAGTTCGTGGCATGGCTGGTGTCGCCGCTGGGCACCGCGCTGGTGCTCCTGGCCGTGGCGGCCCTGCTGCGAGGGGGTATCGCCTCGACGGCGCGCGCCTTCTCGGGCCATGCGGGCGATGCCATCTCGCGCTCGCGCATGCGCAGGGGCCGTGCCGCGCAGTGGCTGGCCGGCGCCGCCTTCGTCTGGCTCTGGATCTGGTCGAGCGCGCCTGCCAGCGATGCGTTGCGCGGCTGGATCGAGGAGCAGTCCGGCCCGCGCGCGCTGGCCGACGTGCGCGCCGCCGAATACGCCGTGGTGCTCGGTGGCAGCATGAGCACGCCCAGGCCTCCGCGGCGCCCCGACCCGGACCTGGGCATGGCGTCCGACAGGGTCTGGCACGCCGCGCGCCTCTTCCATGCCGGCAAGGTCAGGCGCCTGCTGCTGTGCGGAGGCTCGTCTGCGCCCACGGAGCGCCCCACCGAGGCCGACTCCATGCGCCGCTTCCTGCTCGATCTGGGCGTGCCGGACTCCGCCATCGTGCTGGAGCGGTCCAGCACCACGACGGCCAGCAACGCCGAGCAGGCCGCCCGCATGCTGCGAGCGCTCAACGTGGACACGATCGTGCTCGTCACCTCCGCGCTCCACATGCCCCGTGCCCGGGCCAACTTCGAGCGCGTGGGTCTCGTCGTGCACCCTGCCCCGACGGACTTCGAGATCGTCGACGAACCCTTCGAGCCCGACCGATGGCTGCCCAGCACGCGCGCGCTCGACGGCAGCGCCCGGGCCTTCAAGGAGCTGCTGGGAAGAGCCGCCGGGAGGTAGGGCCGCGTGCCCGGCAGCGCCGTGGTGGTGGGACGACCCTGACCGCTCGGGAAGGCAACCGGGCATCATTCGCAACCTGCCGCCCGAGCCATCGGGAGAAGCCCTGTCTCGAGGCGGCCCCGGCCACACTATCGTTACGCCCATGAATACAAGCCTCCACGCTCTTCCTGCTTCTCTGCGCCAGCTCCGGGCTG